>NZ_LZHI01000051.1:0-4453 GCF_001690385.1 Gilliamella sp. Choc6-1 | reverse complement strand
TTGCCACCTTAGATTTAGCCGATTACACGCCGGCGATGCGAGAATTACAGCAAATCTTAACCGGCACACTAATATATTCAACCCAACGAAAAAAAGACCTACCGCCACCGACTTTTACGGATAGGGATTTAAAGGAAGGGTTACGCAGAAGTTGGACAGCGGAGCAGATAGGGCATTTACTGGTGAAATATGAAAGTGAATGGTATGCTGATGAAGAATTAAGTAAATGGAATGAGATAGATAACCTATATGAACAAGAAAAACAGCAAAAAAAAGAAATCATCGAAGAAGAGTTAAACAAACTCGGACTAACCTTACCTTATCAGCGAGACTTTGCCATGAAAAAAGTGGACGAAGCGCACGAACATGTCAAAAGCAACTGGCAACTAGAAAAAGAAGAGCGCATCAAACCCTCACTGTGGTGGAAAAAAGTGGCACAGGCACAAGCCCAAAATCAAACAACTAGCACAGAACAAAGTGAAGCCAATACGCCTAAACTATCCAATCTATCCGCAGACGGCAAGGCATGGTTTATTCATCCGGTGGCGATGATGGATTATTTTAATGTTATTAAAACTAGAACAACATTTGATGAAAAATATATCCCAGAAGATAATGAGGTTTATATAAATGTCATTGTACCTTCGCACCGTGGATTAGAGGGGCCTTTAATTGTATTTGATAGAAGTGAAATTTATTTTAAAACTCATGCACTTTGTCTTGGGACTAATACGAATCGTACAAAAGCAAGTGGAGATGGCGATACACCTACTGGTAGGACAAAGACAACATATTATCCAAATAGGCATAAAGGTGAATGGAGTTTTGGTAATTATGGATTTATTGAACTAATCGGAGATAGTGGTGAATTTTTAACTGCAACTAAAAATGGACGAGATGGAATAGGCATACATTCTGGGCATACTTCAGGGTATTATAGAAAATCTTTGGAAGATTTAGGTAATCTTATGAACACTCATGGGTGTATTCGGGTTTATAATGAAGCAATGAAAGAGTTAGGGGCTTTGTATACTAGGTTAAAAAGTGAAGGTAAAACAATATATTGTTACATAGAAGATTATGTTGGAGATATAAAAGATGTTTATGAATATTATGGCTTAGCTCCCGATCCTAAAGACACTGTAAGAAAAGGGAGAGTAAAAACACAATGATTCTAAATAAAATCCCCTGTTTTGTTTTTTTTGCTTTTTTTACGTTAATAGTTTCAGCTCAAACTGAAAAAGAAGAGTTAGATCAATTAATGCATATATGGGCAGAAAGAGATTTTGCCGAAGAAGTCAGTATAGTTTCTGACTTTTTGAAAAGCAAAGGTTATAAAATTCCTAGCGAAAAGAGCTTTAAACAAAGAAGTTTAGATTATTTTGGTATTGATGTGGATACAATAACATTTGATTGTCAATATATGATTAGTAAATATGATTATAGCTGTTTTACTAAGAATGGACGTTTTTTACTAACATACACAGAATCATTTCTGATGAGTGAATACAAAGGATTTGATGTTCCGCTTACTCCTAAGCAGGGTTTAGAGTTATTAAATAGCCCTAATAATGAGTATTCTCCTCATCTTATTGCTTATAATAAATTACTTTTTAATGATAATACTGATACTTTTGTAAAAAACTATTTTTTATCAAATCGGAAAAATTCGTTGCAAGAAGTTGTGATTTATTTCAATTATGAAAAAAATAGTTTGTTATATGAGGTCTCATTACCTGTATGGGATGACGATCTGAGAAATATGTGGCATTTCATTTTTTATAACAATTCACAAAAAGGATATCGGAAACGTTTATTAAATGATTTGTATATACAATCGGGAGAACATGTTATTTCAATTTTATTAAAAGATTTGTCCGATAATTGGTATATTTATCCAACAGGAATTCCTATTTCAGAAAATAAAAAAATTACGATTACCTCAGCATCACAAGATAAAGCTTTATTGCATCTGATTAAATTACAAAGTCAGCATCAGAGCGAGGAAACAAGTTTAACCGATAGCCAACGTAAAGCCTACCAATACCTGATTAATTTTTACGAAATAGATAATAAACTTGAATCAAGGCTTAAGGAAAATAATTTTTATAATATGGGGTTAAAAGTATCCGCTGAAGAACAAAAAGTCATTTCGGAAAGTAAAAACACACTAATAGAAAATCACTATATTACGAAATCAAATGATAATTATATTAATTTCCGCAGCCAACCAAATTCTAAAGCACCGATTATAAATAAATTATTAAATGATATAGATCTTATCAAAATTAATGTACAAGGTGAATGGTTATATGTCAAATTAAAGGATTCCCCCTCCATAAAGGGTTATGTTCATCTTAGTCAATTAGAATATAACGATAATAATTGAATGCATGTATCAATAAACATGATTAACTAGGTTAAATAATAATGATTAACAAAATAGGAAAGAAACTTATTATAGTTCTCGCTCTTTTTTCAATAAATGTGTTGGCTGATACAGAATCAGAGTTTGCATCAGCTAATTATTCAGATAAAACTATAAATATGATTTCAAAAATGCTTCAGCAAGAACATTATCAACTAATTAATTTAGAAGAATTTAAACAAAAAATTGATGATTATTTTGGTTCAGATACTGGCCTCAGCAAGAATAAAAATATTTGTCAAACATATACAGGTGAAGATAACTATTATGGCATAACAAATAATGGTAAATTTATTTATTCTTGCTTATTAACGAATTCATTTGCGAATGGAATATTAGATAATTCAAATAATAAATATGTTCAACAGTTAGTTGCTTATAATAAACTACTTTTTAATGATGATGATTCTGCTAAAAAATATATATTAAATCATAAGTATGATTATTTACCTGAAATCGTGATTAACTTTAATTATGAAAATGATGCTTTACTCTATGAAACAGCTGTTGTGAATCCATATATTTCCGACGAGTATAAATGGCATTTTTTATTTTATAATAACGAATTAAAAGGGTACAGAAAGCGTTTTTTAAATGACATGCTATTGGATAAAGCTTATTTTCGTGGTTTATTGATATCTTTATTTGTTAATTGGAATGTTGAACATAAAGACATTGGTATACAAGGGAAAAAGGTAAGAATCCCACAATCTACTAAAGATAAAGTATTAATTCATTTAATTAAATATCGTAGTCAGCTACAAAATAATGGTGAAACTTTAGAACGTAGCCAACACTTAGCCTATCAATACTTGACGGATTTTTTTAACAAAGATAACCAGTTAAAAGAGAGATTAGAGAAGAATGAATATTATAACATGGGTATAACTGTTTTAGAGGATAAAAAAAAAGTAATTTCCTATAGTCATGATGAATTATTGGAAAATCACTATTATACAAAGTCTTCAGAAAAAGTTGTTAACTTATTAAATAAGCCAGATATAAAATCTTCTATTATCATGACACTACCGAATAAAACTGATGTGATCAAGTTATATTCGAAATTTATTGATAGAGAAAAAAAACAAGAATGGTTATATGTTGGTTTAGCTAATGATAGAACTACAACGGGGTATATACATCTTAGCCAATTAGAATTTAAGGATAAACATTTCTAATAAATTGTTGTAGTTATAGGCTAGCGATAGATATTAAAGCAATTTTAGGGGGGATTTCCCCATGGCACTGGCCTGGGTTTGAAACGATAGAAGAAAAAGCCTCGATAAGTGAATTATCTAACAAGATTGGCAAAAATAAAGTGGCGAAATTGGATTTAGAAGATTACACGCCAGCGATGCAGGAATTACATCAAATCTTAACGGGAACTTTGCGTTATTCCAATCAGCGAAAAAAAACACACTTACCTTCTTTTACGGATAACTATTTAAAGGAAGGTCTACGCAGAAGTTGGACAGCGGAGCAGATAGGGCATTTACTGGTGAAATATGAAAGTGAATGGTATGCAGATGAAGGGTTAAGCAAATGGAACGAAGTTGATGAGCTATTTGAAGAAGAAAAGCAACAACAAAAAGCGCTTATTGAAGCAGGATTAGATAAACTTGGCATCACCGAGCCTTATCAGCGAGACTTTGCCATGAAAAAAGTGGACGAAGCGCACGAACATGTCAAAAGCAACTGGCAACTAGAAAAAGAAGAGCGCATTAAACCGTTATTCTGTATTAAACAATCGATAGTAATTCAGAGGATAATAAACCTTGTATGATCGTAATTGTGTAAAAAACACACCATAAATAAGTAGGGCAAAGCTCACGCTAATACGAAAGTAAAAGACAATATTTTTTGTTTAGGTACATTCGAATATTTATATCTTTTTGAATTTAAATTAAAAATTGGTGTTTCTTGGTGGAACGATAGAAATTGGAAAAAGCCTACTTACGACTTATTAAAAATCAATAAGTTAAAAATCTTTAAAAATTTAAAAAATCTGGTAGAATTTGTTGGTCG
>NZ_LZHI01000050.1:0-33452 GCF_001690385.1 Gilliamella sp. Choc6-1 | reverse complement strand
CTTTAACCAGTGAAAACCAAACTGACATTGCCGCCTTAAAAAACCTTACCCTCTCATCGGGCGAAGCGATGGGCTTATTTGCCCACAAATCAGGCATGAAACTCTTTGCCAACCAAGGCGATATTGAAGTGCAAGCCCAAAACGCCAACCTCAACATGGCAGCTAAGCAAGAAGTTAAAGTCGACAGTGTTGATGGCAAAGTTGCCCTAAGCGCCAATAAAAAAATCACCTTAATTTGTGGCGGTTCATACATAAAAATCAGCGAAGAAGGCATTGAGCTTGGCACCCAAGATAATGTCTATTTTAAATGTAATGTCATGCAAAAAATGCAATCAGCAACGCAGCAATTTACATCTGACTTACCTGGCGAAGTCAAGTGTCAACAACAAACAAAAGGCGATGTACAAAAACAACACGCCATTACAAAGCTTGATTAAAAGGATCCAACACCGTGTTATTTCCAAGGCTTAACATAAACTTGAAAGGTGACATTGAAAAAATAGACCAGATAGCGGATAAATGCCATGACTATGCAAAAAATTACCATTCACGATGCATAGTCATATTAGATCCGTTTATCTCGCCATTAGAAGATGACATACTTAAATATTTTCAAAATCCCGATCAAATTGCGCAAGTTAAAATTCTGCACCCTGCCGTGCTAGCATCGCAACGGCCTGTTTTGCTTGAGTTAAATTTAAATAATGCATTTGAACGCGATATATTACGTTACACAATCGATCAATCATTATTAGAATTATCGCCTAAAACGTTAAGTAAAAGTGGCAAGCGGCACTATAGTGGTTGGATTTTCACCCAAGAAACAGCTAAAAAAATTGCGCAAGGTTTTGCCTTACTCGCATTACAAAAAGTCACCCATGGAACAATATTATTCCGGTTTTACGATCCTGCCGTATTTCCCCAATTATTAACCTTATTAAATCCAGAACAACAAGCAAAAGTATTGGGCGACATCGAATTATGGACACTATTAGACGGCAATGGTGATTTTTATTGTCATAATAATACTCAAAACAAAAGTCCGACATGGTCACGTCAATTATGGATTAACCAACAATTAGAAGATCAGCTCTACTGTATTGGCATTAATAACCAAGCAATTAAAGCTTATCGTAAAAACAACCCAACAAAAAAAATAGATGAATGCAAAACCTTGCATCATATTATGCCATGCTTATTACGCCTAATATCGCAAGGTTTTAAAGATAATGCCTTATTAGTACCCTGGGCAGAAATCGCCATCAACAACGACAAGGATTTTGACTTACACCCTCAAATCCAAAAAAAATTAAAAACCTTTAAAACTCGATATGACTTTGCCCCTTTATTGGACATATTAAAACGTGCTGATTGGCAATTAATGCTAAACACACAATCGTTCTGATAATTAAGTCAAACACTGAAAGGAAAAAAGAATGACAGAAAAACAATGCGGATGCCAAACCCAAGGGTTAGCCATTTTACCAGTAAGATACACCGTTGTACCCACTTACCTTAAACGGACTTCGCCAGCATGGGCGTCATCATCAAATATCACCACAGTACCGCTTGATGCCGATTACCAATATCACGTTAGATCTATGCGTAGTGGCTTTTTATACGTCTATTTACCTAACGAAATCGGTAGTGATAAATGGCAAGTTTACACCATCGATCATGACGGTAATTTATATAAACAAAATTCTCCAGATGAAGCCCAAACCATAGAAGAGCTAGCAGAAGGCGGAGGATTTCGATGTCCAAATTTAAAAAATAACGAAACACACAATAAATTTATTACTATTCCATGTCCGAAAGAACAAAACGAAGTCTACCTTGCCTTTAGTGAAATTCCATTGGATGAAAAAATCCTTAAAAAGCATGAACAACAACCAGAAAAACGCATGCAAAAAATCAGCACAGAACAATGGAAAGAACAACAACAAAAATCGTTAGACGGCATAACCACGGCGACCAAACAAACGATAGAACAAATATTAGATCTAGATCCCAATTTTGATCAGCAACAGCTCCCTTATGATCACAGCGACAGCATTGTCACCAGCTACCTTATTGACAACCAAGAAGAGTCTAAAAAACAATCACAAATAAAAGTTCATTATTCTCAATCCCTAAGTTACAACCGCCAAGGCGTTGACAGTAACACCAAACAAGGTGGCAACCAACCCTTTGGATATGACAGCAAAGTACTCAAAAAAAACACCACAACTACGCCATGGACAAAACAACAAGGGCTATCAGCAACCATAGCCAACACCATGGATAAGTACAGTGCTGGTTACTCACCGTTAATTATCGCTATTGATGACCCAATCGGCATAGCAAAAGAACTAAATGGCTATTGTAACGAACTCTATGCCAAAAACGATCAATACCGCCAAGAACGGGCACAAGAATTTGATGCCTATGCTTCTTACGAATACGGCATAGAGCTATTAATTCATAAAGAATTTGCTGATGATTTTAAATTCAACTATACCAATCACCCTTATTTTAAACGGGTAATGCAAGAGAAGAAACTGCCCGAAACCGAAGAGCTGCCTGTTTTTTCAACCTTTAATCAGCTATCGGTACTGATACAAGAAGAACTCTACGGCAAACCGTACAGTAAAAACTACCAAGATTGTACCGGAATGTATGATAACTTTATAGCAATAAGATATAGACAAGAAAAATATTATGAATGGGAACGTAACTACTTTTTACATGGTAAAAACTATTCGGCGTATCATATCGCATTAGTATCTAACAACAACAAATATTATAATCCTTATTTTATAGACAAAGGTTATATCAAATACTTTAACTCCCCCCAATCCAACCGAAACGAGCAAAACTTAACGAGTTATTTTAAAGCGGAAAAATTTTTAGGCAGTTACTTAGAGAGTTATCGGAAAAAAGAAGACCAATACCAACAAGATAAAATAGATAAAATAAACAGCATCAGAAAAAAATATGCCAAATGTTTAGACACGCAAACTGTAAATAACTTAAATCAGCAATATGAAAAGTTACAACAACAAATAACAACCCTAGCCGAACAACGGGCACAACAACTAATAAGTTGGTTAAAAATGAGTAACTTTTACCAGCATATGAAAGATTTTGACGGCGACATTTGGGAATCCGTTTCTGATACAGATCCTAACGAAAAACGGATCGACAACCAATTTGAAGTAGAACAAGCCATTGCCGATAATGAACTAACGGGGGATGCGCAGCAAAAAATAGCGGAACAACTTAACCTATATGGAATCTACTACTCAGCCGTAATCGATAAATGCACTTCAGGCTTAGAATTAACCGACATCGGCAAATTAAACTTAAAAATATGGTTACAAGCAAGTAACGCAAGTGAAGACACCAGTGACAGCATAATGGTGCGTGCGTTAGCAAACAACAGTGAAACGCTATTAACCGACATTCAAGCCATGCTTGAACAGATCGAAAATCACCATGAACCGATAGAACTAAGCGAAGTGATGACCACCTCTAAAGTGGGTAAAATTGCGGCGTATTACAAAAAAACACAAGGGTTTTTAAACGCAGTAAACAACTACTATAAAGAGCTAGATAAAGCCAAAAACGTATTAAAAAACCACCCCGACACACTGGGGAATGTGGCAAAATTAGGAATAAAAATGCCCGGTAATGAACGTTTATTAAAAATCTTTTTAAGTAAACCCGTGCTAAGCGTCAACAATTTGGCTGTGCGCTTATGCAATATTATGTTCTCCCCCCTGAATAATTCATCTACAATCAATAAAATTAACCACCATGCCTGCCTTATGCTAAATTTGTCATTTTTTGGCTTATATAAAAAAGCGCAGCAAGCGATTTTACAGGCAGAAAACAACGTCAGCAATGCCGTGGTCAACTCGCAATGGTTTAAAAACGCCTTACCTAAAACCCAAACCTTACCAGGTGGCGTGGTGATGCAACTAACCAAAAAAATGCGAGAATCCGATCTAAAAGCGAAAAGTGAGTACGTTAAACAACTTCATAACAAAAATAGAGTGATTTCCCGAGTTTTAGATATAAAAGAAGCCGGACGCAATACAAAAATATTAAAAGCCAAAAAAGAAGATATCGACAACATCAAAGTCACCCGTAGCCAACCAAGTAAAGGGTTTAAAGATATCCGCTTAGCCTTTGTTATTGCCGCCTTTGAAATATATAACTGGCTACAAATTAAAGATAAAACCCAAGGCGACCATAACGACAGTTTCTGGTCGGCAGAAATGATTGGTGCATCACTAGCGATGACATCGGCAACCACCGAATTAATGTATCAATTTGTCAAAACAGTTACAGGATCTGGCTCGGTTGCCGCAGGGCGCATAAAGGTGATGTCGGGGTTCTTGGGGGCAGCGGCGGGGTTGTATGTAGCGTGTCAGAAGTTTATGAAAGTGGATGAAGAATCAGAAAAAGGTAATATAGTATTAGCTACATTGAATTTTATATGTGGATTTTCATATTTCCTTAATGCAGGAGTAGGATTTGCTGCTTCAACGACCTATCATATTCCTTGGTTAACCCGTCGTATAACCAAACGAGCATTAGCTAAAGGGCTAAGTCGAGAAGTCATTGCCCGAGCCATTGCCATTTATACTGCGCAAATTATGGCAAGAAGGGTGATACTATTAGCGCTTGGTTTTTGGGTTGGTGTGTTTAGCCTGCTGATTGAAGGATTGATCTGGTATATAAGTGATAATGAGTTAGAATCGTGGATAAAACTCAGTGCGCTAGGCGTAAAAAATAACAATGCCGAAGCCTATAAAAATCTTATCGAACAACAAGACGCATTTAAAGAGGCACTACAAGAAATGTTTGGAATTGACAAATCCACCGTTGAACTAAATCAACAAAACCAACTCACCGCCAAAGCAACTACGGCGCAACAACCGGATAGCGAAGCCGAGCACGACTTTAACGAATTTGATGCCTTAATGCTAATCACTAACGATTTAGAGCGCCGCCACCAAGCAAAACGAGAGGCGCTAGCAATCAAAAATCAACCGAAGTCAAACTACCCATTTAATCCCAATGCAATTACCGATTATTTCCAAGGTATAAACTAAAAGCAGGATAAATCAATGAACCAATACTTTCAAATTATCACGGGTAAAATCACTGAGTTAGAAGTGATAGATACCGACTTATCGCACTTTGGCGGCGGCAGTTTTGCCAGTTTGCCACTACTTGGGCAACTGGCGCTTGGCAACACCACCGAAGCAGCCAGCCAAGTTGGCATGGCAAGCGGTCAACAAGAAGCCGCCGACTACCTTAACAGCGTGCAATACTTTCGCTGTAAACTGGGTGAATTCACCGTACACGGCATTTTTTGTCGGGCTTTTTTCCGCAATGGCGACAAGGTCGAAGTGGTAGTCGAACCACTGGAAGACGGTAGCTACTACGCCTATGCCCTTCGCCGCCCCATCGATCACCGCCTATGGTTATACCCTTGGGCTATGAAAGGATCTAAAGCGAATAATAAAGAAGCGTTTAAAGATGCTAGTAAAATTTCAGGCGGTGTTTTGATTATAACAATTATAGGTGCAGCAATAACGTGCGGTGACAAATTGTTGTTATTTATTTTAATGAGCATCGGTACTGTTGTACTTGACGGACTATTTTTTTTACTTTACTACTGGTGTTATAAGAATATGCTTGGCGGAGGCTCCCAAGAAGCTGATAAAATATTTGCTACTTTAGGTTACCCCAAACCAAAAACGGTTAATATGGAAGAGGAATATATGGAGATGTTTTTCAACAACAAATCCATGAACGAACCTAATTTTTATATCGATGTGAACACCGACGAATTTAAACGCAAAGATCCCCCTGGCGTCAAATGGGTCGCCTTCTACCGCGAAGCCCCACCCATTCCCGATTACATTACCGTGATCCACACGGAAAAAACCAATAATAATAAACGGAAAAAATGAAAGTAAATAGTGACTATTATCAAATCATTACCGGTAAAATCACTGAGCTAGAAGTGATAGATACCGACTTATCGCACTTTAGCAACGGCAGTTTTGCCAGTTTGCCACTACTTGGGCAACTGGCGCTTGGCAACAGCGCCGAAGCCGCCAGCCAAGTTGGTATGGCAAGCGGTCAACAAGAAGCCGCCGACTACCTTAACAGCGTGCAATACTTTCGCTGTAAACTGGGTGAATTCACCGTACACGGCATTTTTTGTCGGGCTTTTTTCCGCAATGGCGACAAGGTCGAAGTGGTAGTCGAACCACTGGAAGACGGTAGCTACTACGCCTATGCCCTTCGCCGCCCCATCGATCACCGCCTATGGCTATACCCTTGGGCTATGAAAGGGACTAAAGCGAATAAAACTGATGCTGTAAAAGCAACAGCATCTTTATCACTTCTTATTTTCCTAGGAAGTTTCATTGCAATTTCAATAATTAGTGATGATTTATTTTTTTTCATTTTAATGTTAACTATTATTACAATAGTTGATGGCTTGTTCTTTTTGATTTATTACTGGTGTTATAAAAATATGCTCGGCAGTGGCTCCAAAGACGCCGATAAAATATTTGCTACTTTAGGTTATCCCAAACCGAAAACGGTTAATATGGAAGAGGAATATATGGAGATGTTTTTCAATAACAAATCGATGAACGAGCCTAATTTTTATATCGACGTGAACACCGACGAATTTAAACGCAAAGATCCCCCTGGCGTCAAATGGGTCGCCTTCTACCGCGAAGCCCCACCCATTCCCGATTACATTACCGTGATCCACACGGAAAAAACCAACAATAATAAGCGGAAAAAATGAAAGTAAATAGTGACTATTATCAAATCATTACCGGTAAAATCACTGAGTTAGAAGTGATAGATACCGACTTATCGCACTTTGGCGGCGGCAGTTTTGCCAGTTTGCCACTACTTGGGCAACTGGCGCTTGGCAACAGCGCCGAAGCCGCCAGCCAAGTTGGTATGGCAAGCGGTCAACAAGAAGCCGCCGACTACCTTAACAGCGTACAATACTTTCGCTGTAAACTGGGTGAATTCACGGTACACGGCATTTTTTGTCGGGCTTTTTTCCGCAATGGTGACAAGGTCGAAGTGGTAGTCGAACCACTCGACGATGGTAGCTACTACGCCTATGCCCTTCGCCGCCCCATCGATCACCGCCTATGGTTATACCCTTGGGCTATGAAAGGAACTAAAGCCAGTAATAAAGCATCACTTAAGTTTGCAGGTTCTATTTCACTCGGTACGTATATATTAAATATTATTTGCATAGCGATATGTATTAGTTTCGCAAATCTAAGAAATGGTAACGAATTATTTTATTTTATTATAGCGTGTATTGGCGCTTTTATCATTGATGGATTAATTTTTTTAATTTTATTTTATAGTGATAAAGGTATGCTTGGCGGAGGCTCCAAAGATGCCGATAAAATATTTGCTACTTTAGGTTACCCCAAACCGAAAACGATTAATATGGAACAAGAATATATGGAGATGTTTTTCAATAACAAATCGATGAACGAGCCTAATTTTTATATCGATGTCACCACCGACGAATTTAAACGCAAAGATCCCCCTGGCGTCAAATGGGTCGCCTTCTACCGTGAAGCCCCACCCATTCCCGATTACATTACCGTGATCCACACGGAAAAAACCAACAATAATAAGCGGAAAAAATGAAAGTAAATAGTGACTATTTTCAAATCATTACCGGTAAAATCACTGAGCTAGAAGTGATAGATACCGACTTATCACACTTTGGCTGCGGCAGTTTTGCCAGTTTGCCACTACTTGGGCAACTGGCGCTTGGCAACAGCGCCGAAGCTGCTAGCCAAGTTGGCATGGCAAGCGGTCAACAAGAAGCCGCCGACTACCTTAACAGCGTGCAATACTTTCGCTGTAAACTGGGTGAATTCACCGTACACGGCATTTTTTGTCGGGCTTTTTTCCGCAATGGCGACAAGGTCGAAGTGGTAGTCGAACCACTGGAAGACGGTAGCTACTACGCCTATGCCCTTCGCCGCCCCATCGATCACCGCCTATGGTTATACCCTTGGGCTATGAAAGGAACCAAAGCAAGTAATAAAGAATCACTTAAGTTTGCTGGTTCTATTTCACTTGGTATATATATCTTAAGTATTAGTTTCGCAGCAATATGTATTAGCTTCGCAAATATAACAAATGGTAAAGAATTATTTTATTTTATTATAACGTGCATTGGCGCTTTTATCGTTGATGGATTAATTTTTTTAATTTTATTTTATAGTTATCAAGGTATGCTTGGCAGTGGCTCCAAAGACGCCGATAAAATATTTGCTACTTTAGGTTACCCCAAACCAAAAACGGTTAATATGGAACAAGAATTTATGGAGATGTTTTTCAATAACAAATCGATGAACGAACCTAATTTTTATATCGATGTCACCACCGACGAATTTAAACGCAAAGATCCCCCTGGCGTCAAATGGGTCGCCTTCTACCGCGAAGCCCCACCCATTCCCGATTACATTACCGTGATCCACACGGAAAAAACCAATAATAATAAACGGAAAAAATGAAAGTAAATAGTGACTATTATCAAATCATTACCGGTAAAATCACTGAGTTAGAAGTGATAGATACTAACTTATCACACTTTAGCAACGGCAGTTTTGCCAGCTTGCCACTACTGGGGCAACTGGCGCTTGGTAACAGCGCCGAAGCCGCCAGCCAAGTTGGCATGGCAAGCGGTCAACAAGAAGCCGCCGACTACCTTAACAGCGTACAATACTTTCGCTGTAAACTGGGTGAATTCACCGTACACGGCATTTTTTGCCGGGCTTTTTTCCGCAATGGCGACAAGGTCGAAGTGGTGGTCGAACCACTGGAAGACGGTAGCTACTACGCCTATGCCCTTCGCCGCCCCATCGATCACCGCCTATGGTTATACCCTTGGGCTATGAAAGGAACTAAAGCTAATAGTAAAGGTGCATTTAAATATACTGGTACTTTAATGGGTTCTATTTTTATTATTGGTATGATTATGATAGGAATATTATCGCATGATGATTTTATATTTTTTTGTCTCTCTTTTGTTGTATTTAGTATAGTTGATATTTTAATTTTCCTAGCTTTGTTCTGGTGTTATAAGAATATGCTTGGCGGAGGCTCCCAAGAAGCCGATAAAATATTTGCTACTTTAGGTTACCCCAAACCAAAAACGGTTAATATGGAACAAGAATATATGGAGATGTTTTTCAACAACAAATCCATGAACGAACCTAATTTTTATATCGATGTCACCACCGACGAATTTAAACGCAAAGATCCCCCTGGCGTCAAATGGGTCGCCTTCTACCGTGAAGCCCCACCCATTCCCGATTACATTACCGTGATCCACACGGAAAAAACCAACAATAATAAAAATAAGCGGAAAAAATGAAAGTAAATAGTGACTATTATCAAATCATTACCGGTAAAATCACTGAGTTAGAAGTGATAGATACTAACTTATCACACTTTAGCAACGGCAGTTTTGCCAGTTTGCCACTACTTGGGCAACTGGCGCTTGGCAACACCACCGAAGCAGCCAGCCAAGTTGGCATGGCAAGCGGTCAACAAGAAGCCGCCGACTACCTTAACAGCGTGCAATACTTTCGCTGTAAACTGGGTGAATTCACCGTACACGGCATTTTTTGTCGGGCTTTTTTCCGCAATGGCGACAAGGTCGAAGTGGTAGTCGAACCACTGGAAGACGGTAGCTACTACGCCTATGCCCTTCGCCGACCTATCGATCACCGCCTATGGCTATACCCTTGGGCTATGAAAGGAACCAAAGCCAGTAATAAAGAATCTTTTAAATTTGCTGGGAAAATTACATTTCCTTGTTTTATCCTAAGTATGGTTATTTTCACAATAGCTTCTGGTGATGATTTAGTTTTTTTAACCTTAATGTTTGCGCTTGATATTTTAGTTGGAGGATCAATTTTTTTAATCTTATTTTATTGTGATCAAGGTATGCTTGGCGGAGGCTCCAAAGACGCCGATAAAATATTTGCTACTTTAGGTTATCCCAAACCGAAAACGGTTAATATGGAACAAGAATATATGGAGATGTTTTTCAACAACAAATCCATGAACGAACCTAATTTTTATATCGATGTCACCACCGACGAATTTAAACGCAAAGATCCCCCTGGCGTCAAATGGGTCGCCTTCTACCGCAAAGCCCCACCCATTCCCGATTACATTACCGTGATCCACACGGGAAAGGATGAAGATAAGCGAAAGTATGGAAAAAATAACGCCACAATCAAAAGCTGAACAAATAAGGCTTTATTTTCGGATGTTTTAACCGTTTGTGAAACAAAAATAAAATCAGCGTTCACGTCCGAGCAAAAGGAATTGCCAATCCCCCTTTATAATCCCCACGCTGATGCCTAAAACAAAGTGATCGCTTTGCAATTGTCTTCTTCCTTTGTCAGGTTTTAACGCCCGTTGGTGATTTGTTCCAAACAAAACACGAACTTGCCAAACCGCCTTGTTTGACTTGCTAACCAGCCTTAGTTGTCAGCACTTTGTATGGCACGGAATTAGCACAAACAATTATTAAGTGGATAGACAATAAATTTTTATTAATGATGTTAAAAATCTAATTAAATCATTGAATTTGTATTTCCGCTTAAGTACTGCCGAGTGAGTTAATTAGCATAGAACATTGGGCAGGATGCCAAATGAGATGAGGGCGCACAAGGAAGTGCAATACTCATCGGTTCGTTTAATGCTAATTAACAAAGCGAGGGCAGTCACGCAGTGACCAGTACTTCTGGCGGCGAGCTTAGGATTGTAAAGGAAATTTCACGCTAAATTTCCTTTACTCGGACGTGAACACTACATTCATTTTAGTGTCACTAAAGACTAAACGTCCGAAACCTAACCACAAAAGAATTTAAAGCTTGCTGCATCCAATCATGACTATTTTAAAACAACGCTAACTAATGCTGTTTAGAATTTATCCCTGTGTATACAGGGAACGCAGTTAATGAATAAGAATTAAATCTTATCACCTCGGTTTATCCCTGTGTATACAGGGAACACGTACAGGGTTACCATGTTGTAGCTCTGACTGCAGGTTTATCCCTGTGTATACAGGGAACACTGTTTTATCCGTTCATCAAGCTCATTCAAAAACGGTTTATCCCTGTGTATACAGGGAACACTGCATAGAACAGCACCGCATCAGTACCACTTGCGGTTTATCCCTGTGTATACAGGGAACACGCAGTTCAGAAAGTTACAATCTGATGCAAGAACGGTTTATCCCTGTGTATACAGGGAACACTCTAATTGTAGCTATCTGTTTTATTTACAGTTATAGCGACCGATAAATTCTACCAGATTTTTTAAATTTTTAAAGATTTTTAACTTATTGATTTTTAATATACTATAAGTAAGATTACTTTAATTTATGTCGTTTTACCAAAATGTACCAATTTTTAATGTAAATTCATCATGATACGTAAATTAAACAATAGTTAGATAAAAAAATATTAATTCTTACCGATTTTTTTATGGTTATAGTTTCCGACCTTTTAATAAGGAATCGGTTTTACTTTCGTAAGGGTTAATCTTTAGACTAACAATAATTTTTATGCTCAAAACGTAATACGCATAAAATCAAAATCACACCAAAATTGTAGAAACTTTAACCTAGTATCCTTTTCTATTATCCTTTAAAATAAACTTACCAAAACTGATGAGATAATTACTATGCGTTGGAGAGACCAAAGAGAGAGTGATAATATTGAAGATCGCCGTTCGCAATCAACAGGTGATTTGGGAACAAAAATTCCAATTAGTGGTAAAGGTAAAGTTGTTTTATTTTTTGTTGTATTAATTGCTGGGTATTATGGCGTTGACTTAACCGGTTTGCTTAACTCTGATCTTATTGATCTTAATAATCCACAACAATCCACTACTGAATATGCTATTGATGATCCTGATGCTGCTAAATTTACATCAGTCATTTTAGCTAGTACTGAAGATTATTGGAGCAAAGAATTTAATCGGTTAGGTAAAACTTATATTCCGCCTAAATTAGTGCTTTATACCGGTTTAACTCAGACTTCTTGCGGTACAGGTCAATCCTTTATGGGACCATTTTATTGCAGTACAGATAAAACCGTTTATTTAGATGTGTCATTTTATCAAGAGATGAAACAACGTTTAGGTGGTGGTGGTGATTTTGCCCAAGGATATGTGATCGCCCATGAAATTGGTCATCATGTACAAAATTTGTTGGGCACTTTCAATAAAATAGAGCAGTTAAAGCAAAACCAATCTGAGTTAAATAATAATCAGTTGTCGGTTAAATTAGAACTTCAAGCAGATTGTTATGCCGGTTTATGGGGCAATGCTATGCAAAAACAAAATCTGCTTGATGTTGGTGATATTGAGCAAGCATTAAATACAGCACAAGCTATTGGTGATGATCGTTTGCAACGCCAAAGTGCGGGATATGTTGTTCCTGATAGCTTTACCCATGGCTCATCTAAACAACGTTATACTTGGTTTAAAAAAGGATTTGATAGTGGTTCTATTGAGCAATGTAATACTTTTACTGAATAAAAAATAAAGTAGGCAGTATATCTCAAAAATTAGTCAATCTCGTTTTATCAGTCAATAATGCTGGCGTTAAGATGATAGACATTGGAATATTTAAAAATATTACACAAAGTTTTAGTGTGATTCGAGTTGTTGATTAATGTGATGCATCTTGTTCGGTGTGCTTAAAAGCATTTTTTTCGCTTAAGGCTTTAAAACAAGTTATGGCGTTTATAGTTAGCTCTGCCGATTTTTCGTTATTTGTTATTAAATTTTTAATGGCAGGTAATAAATTAATGGCGTTTTATATATTATTTGTAAAACGTCATTTATCCAGTATTTTATTTATTTTTCTTTTACATCTTTAACCAGTAAACAAAATAGTAATGAAATCACTATCATGCTTAAGGCAATTTTATAAATCACTTCATGCCCATATTCTTCAGAAACAAAACCTTGAATCATGCCAGCCAAAATAACACTACAGGTCATACCATTATTAAATAAGGTGGATGCAACCCCCATTCTGGTTGGTAGTAAGTCTTGAAAATAGATAATACCAATGTTTGCAACTATTCCAATAAATAGTGCATTAAATAATTGCAAAACAAATAATGCAAGTTCTGATGAGAATAAAATAATCCCAACGTAAAATAAGGCACCGCAAATTATTGCAATGATAAATAAGTTTCGTTTACCTAAATAGGGTACTAAAAAACCAGCAATTAGCATGATAGGAATTTCAATCCCTGCGGCTAACCCCATTAATTGACCAGGTAATGCATCTGATAAGTGTAATACAGAATCGACATACAACGGCATATCAATGATGTACATCATGTTTGCTGTCCACATAAATACGGTGGAAAGAAATAAGAAAACCACGTTTTTATTTTTTAAAAGGGGCTGGTTGGCTGCGTATAACTCGTTAGGGTTATCAAATTTTGTTATGGGATTTTTTTCAACAGAGGGCAAGAAAATAGCAATAAAAACTATAGCGATAATAAACATCGTCATAGCACTGAGGTACATGGTGGTAAAACCATAGTTAATAGCTAATAAAAAAGATAATGGTGGACCAATTACCCAAGCAAGAGATAGCTGAGCACGAATTAAGGAATTAAATGCAACGACATTTCGCCCTGTTTTAACTGCGTATTCACGCGCTAATGCAAAAATTTGTGGCATGGCAGCAGAGGTTAGTGCTGAAAATAATACCCCTAATGTGATTAAAATAGAGTAATGACGAACAAAAGCGAAAATAATACTGTTAGTAATCCCCATTAGACAGCAAAAAATAACTATGTTGCGTCTATCACCTTTATTATCAGAATATTTAGCTAAGAAGAAACTACCTATAATACTTGCGATAGCATTAACAGAATAAAAAGCACCAACCAAAATTTCATTAACATTAACTTCATAAGATAAAAAACGACTTAGCGTCGGTGATTGTAAGGCGCCTGCGATACCAATAATAAACGTGGAAAAAAGAAAGGCTATAAAAATGGTACTTTGCCGTTGGCGAAAAGATGAAATTGTAGACATAGATTTTCCTAATCGTTTAAGTAGTCGTAATTATATACTTAAATTCCATGCTTATATAGAAATTTGGGGATACTAATTAGTAGTATGAAGACTGTTTGCCACAAATAGACACCAATCACCTTACGGTTATGTCACTATAAAATTTTATCCATTCGGTTATTTTAGATCTTTTCAACCATTAAAATAGTTATAAGTTTTGTGTGTTTGATACTATTTAATTTAAATGTTCTACTGCCATATCAATAAATTCATTTTATCAGTGGATATAATAAGTTAGCCGTGGTAGTAAATAAACTTAAAAAATGATTTATTTTTATCTGTTTTAGCGTACAATCAAACTCATCAACAAATAGAGGTAACGTTATGTTATATAATAACAAATATATACATCATCACCATGTTAACCATGAATGTTGTCACAGTAATTGCAAAAATATTAAGCATAATCATAACTATTCTAATCATGATACCTATTGTAGCCAAGAATCAACCGATAGTTGTGGGGGAAATACGCACACAGAGCTTGAGCAAAATGAATCGGATGATCCTCCCGATGGGTCTGAGCAAAAAAGTAAAGATATTAAATTGACATGGAAGATCCAAGGCATGGATTGTGCCAGTTGCGCACAAAAAATCGAAAATGGCATCAGAAATTTACCCAATATTACTCATACCAAGATCCTTTTTTCAACTGAAAAACTTATTGTTTTTGTCCCTGAAAAGAACCAAAAAGTGATTAAATTAATCGAGGATAAAGTAATTGAACTCGGTTATAAACCTTTATTAGTAACTTCAACACAATATGCTCACCACCACAAACATTCCCATCATTTTGATAAAAAAGCGTTTATCCCCTTAGTCATTCAAGGGATTTTAATTATTATCAGTTATATTATTCTTTTATTTAATCAGTATGTTGGTGAATGCGCCTTTATTGCAACTGCCATATTCGGCATAATTCCAATCGCTAAAGAAGCTTTGATTTTAACTCGTAGTGGTACTCCGTTTTCTATTGAATCGTTGATGAGCATTTCAGCAATTGGTGCACTGTTTATTGGTGCAGCCGAAGAAGCCACTATGGTTATATTTTTATTTATGATTGGCGAGATGTTAGAAAGCGTTGCAACAAGTAAAGCTAAAAAGGGCATTTCGTCGCTTGCTGAGCTAATGCCTGAAGAGTCGGTTATTATTATTGATGGTAAACGAAAAACTGTTACTAGCCATAGTTTACAACCAGACGACATAATTGAAATTTCATCCGGTGGTCGTTTACCAGCTGATGTAATTCTACTCAGCGAACAGGCAAGCATTGATGAGAGTGCTTTAACGGGCGAATCCATTCCGGTTAATTATTTTGCTGGTGATAAAATTTTGGCAGGCTCGCTAGTTGTTGATAATACAATTCAACTCAAAGTTATTTCTGAAAAAGGAAAAAACGCAGTTGATCGTATTTTACAGTTGATTGAAGATGCCGAAGAGCGTAAAGCACCGATTGAGCGATTCATTGATAAGTTTAGTCGTTATTATACGCCGACAATCGCTTTATTTGCACTGTTAGTAATTATTGTGCCACCTTTGTTGTTTAATGCTGATTGGTATACTTGGTTTTATCGAGGTTTAACACTGTTGTTAATTGGTTGCCCTTGTGCGCTTGTGATTTCAACACCTGCGGTAATAACGTCTGCTTTGTCTAATGCAGCAAAACAAGGTGTACTAATTAAAGGTGGTGCAGCGTTAGAGCATATTGGTTCCGTTAAGCTAGTGGCGTTCGATAAGACCGGTACGTTAACTGAAGGTAAACCGCAAGTCACCGATGTTATTAGTGAAGATGTTTCAAAAGAAGAATTATTAAAGTTAGTTGCCGCTATTGAAAGTGGTTCGCATCATCCCATTGCTAAGGCGATTGTTGATTATGCATTGCTAAATCAATTAAATGTCAATGAGGCCGATAATCGTAAAGCAATTGCGGGGGTTGGTGTTCAAGGCGAGGTTGATAATCAAACTTTTTATATTGTATCACCAAGTAAGGTTGTAACTGTTTCAGCGCCTTTGAAGGCTGAACATACCAAAATTATTGAGGAACTTGAAAATGCGGGTAAAACAGTAGTGGTTGTAGTAACAAGTCAACAATTGATGGGCATTATTGCATTGCAAGATGTGTTACGGAGTGATGCAATGACTACAATGAATGAGCTTAACAAGCTTGGCGTTAAAACTTTGATGTTAACAGGCGATAATGAGCGAGCCGCCAAAGCTATTGCCTTTCAATTAGGTATGGATTACCGAGCAGAACTGTTGCCTGCTGATAAATTGGCAGAAATTGAAAAGATGCGTATCTCAACGTCGATCGCTATGGTGGGCGATGGAATTAATGATTCTCCAGCCATGAAAGCGGCAACTGTAAGTATTGCTATGGGTAGCGGTACTGATGTTGCGCTAGAGGCTGCTGATGCCGCATTAACTAAAAATAGCTTGTTAAGTTTGCCTAAGCTAATTGGTTTAACGCGTTTTGCCTCTCGTAATATTAAACAAAATGTTACCATTGCGTTGGGTATTAAGTTAGTGTTTTTGATTACTAGTTTATTTGGCTTTACTGGACTATGGTTGGCTGTGTTAGCTGATTCAGGTACGACTGCGATTGTGACAGCTAATGCGCTTCGAGTTTTGAAATTTAAAAATAAAAGTTAAAAAGTTGTTTGCCTACCCTATTCCGCTTGTCACAAGCGGAATAGTTTTTAATGGCTTTGGATCATTATTCATCCATTCTTAGTGATATCTCACCACCAATATAGGCATTAATTTTACCATTTTGCTCTAGTAATAAGGCTCCTTGATCATTTATGCCTTTTGCTTTTCCCTGAATAATGTTATCGCCAATTAATAGTTTTACAGGTCGGTTAACAAAGTTATCTAGTCTATTCCAATCATTAATAAATGGCGCCAACCCATGTTTTTCAAATTCGATTAATTGGCTTTTTAAAGCTTTGGCAATCTGTGCAACTAATAAGTTACGATCAACATTACCTAAATTAGCCCATTTTTGGTTAACTATGGTGGTGTCAGGGTTTGTCATGGTTAAGTTGACGCCAACACCAATCACAACATGGGCACAGTCGCCCGTTTTACCTGCAAGCTCAACTAAAATACCCGCTAGTTTTTGATCGTTAAGATATAGATCGTTTGGCCATTTAACTTTGATGTCTTGACCAGATAATGTACGTAAGGTGTCGGCAATAACAATACCAACAACTAAACTCAGCCCCATTGCCGCTGCGATACCGTGTTCTAGTCGCCAATACATTGAAAAGTATAAATTAGTGCCAAAAGGCGAAAACCATTTTCGCCCTCGCCTTCCTCGTGCTTTGGATTGAAATTCGGCGACACAGCAATCGCCCGATGTTAGTTGACCAATTCTATCCAGTAGATATTGGTTAGTTGAATCAATAATTGGCAATATGTCACATCGACTATTCGATTGGTAATACTGATCAATTTTAGTTTTATTAAGCAAATTAAGAGGTGCTGCCAAGCAATAGCCTTTACCCTGCACTGAAGTTAGCTCAATCCCCCACTCACGCAGTTGTTTGATGTATTTATTAATTCCTGCGCGTGTTATGCCAAATATTACTGCTAATTCTTCGCCCGAATGGTATTTGCCGTCTGCAAGTATTGCTATTAATTTAAGTGGATTATTGTGGTTGCGCATCCGCTTCTCTTTTTTTGATTAATAAAATGATGAAGTATAACGAAATTATAGCAAAACTGACAAATAAATAGGTATTACTCGTTTTATCCATAATGAATGCTATCACTGCAGGAGCAATTAAGCTGCCTAATGTGTTGGTTAATAGCATTGCTTGATTCATCGCCACAATATCTTGTTTTTTAACACACGAGCAGGCCCAAGCCATAGATATGGGGTAAATGGTATAAATGGTTACGCCTAATAGGATAATTGCTAATACATCACACCAATTAAATATCAGCATAATACATGCAATCAACATGAGTAGTGATTCGATTAGTAATACTGTTTGTCGCCCAAATTTATCTGCACACCAGTTAGCCGGCATTTGGGCAACTACTCCAGATAAAATAAGTAAAATAATCCAATTAGCCACCTGAACATCACTATAGCCTAAGTGCGAATAATAGGCCGGTAAGAGCGAATATAATGAGCCAATTAACATACCTGCAATAATACAACCGGTTAATCCAAGTCGAGAGGGTTTATTTAATATCATTGGCATGATGTTAAAGCTGCTTTTTTTCCTTTTTGGTAATTTATAATGAGTCAGCAAAATAAATAAAATTGCAAGCCCCATCAGTAACGCAATAACCAATCCAAAATACAATATATTTTGCGGGAAATACTGTAACAATGCTTGTCCCAAAACCGAACCCAAATAATAAGTAGTTAAATATACTGCAAGCATTTTTCCACGTGTACGTACCGGACCAGTGAGTAATATACAACTTTCAATAACCACCCAAGTGACCGCACAAGCAATCCCTATAAAAAATCGCCACATTATCCAGCTATAAAAATTCATTGAAAAACTTAATCCAATAGTTGCAATGGCAAAAATAATGCAACTATAAGTGTATGTGTGACGCGCATTAAATTTATTAATAAACCAATTGGCGAAAATGGTACCAATAAGGTTGCCAGTAAAATAACTTGAGCCAACTAGACCAATTTGTTCAAGCGAAAACTCATTACGCACTAACCACAAAGGTACTTGTGTGTTTAACGCTGATAATGAGATTGTCACAAATAATAAGCTGGCTAATAAAATAGGAAATGAATACGAATGTTTCATAATGTTATCGCGTATAATTATAAGTTAAAATTTGTGGGTAATTATAATTTGGTGCTAATTATAAATAACTGTCTGCATCAATTTCACCCGAGTTGCCGATAAATCGGATTTCTGGTGATAAATTCACCGAGAATTTTTGTAATACACATTTTTTTATATGTCGAGCTAATTCAACCACATCTTGTGCTGTTGCTTGACCTTTATTAACTAAGACCAATGCCTGTTGTTGATGTACCGCAGCGTCACCTATTTGGTATCCTTTTAGACCACACTGTTCAATCAGCCAACCTGCAGCTAATTTGGTTTGGTGATTGGCTTGTGGATATATTGGCATGTTTGGATAAATTTCAAGTAGTTTGTCCGCTACAATTTTATCGACCACAGGGTTTTTAAAAAAGCTTCCACCGTTACCTAGAACTTTTGGATCTGGCAATTTACTGCGGCGAATTTCGCAGACTTTATCAAAAATCATTTTGGCGGTAACAGTTTGTGGCTCAAAGTTACGTAATTCACCATAATTTAATATTGGTTGCCACTGTTTGGGTAATTTTATACCAACATTAATCACCGCATAACCTTGTAAATATTGTTTTTTAAATATGCTTTCACGGTATCCATATTGACCATCGGTGATAGTAAGGATTTTATTTGTAGCAAGCTCAAGCAGTTCCACATAATCCGCCACTTTTTGAAACTCAATCCCATAAGCACCAATATTTTGAATAGGCGCAGAACCCACACAGCCAGGAATTAAAGCAAGGTTTTCAAGCCCTGGTATATTTTTTTCAATTGTTTGTGATACTACATCATGCCAAATTTCACCTGCACCAACTTTTAAATGCCATTCTCGGTCGGTTTCAGTAATGGTTATCCCTTTAATACGATTAACAATAATTATGCCATTAAAATCACAAGTAAATAGTGTGTTACTTCCTTCGCCAATAATCATAATTGGTTGATTTTTATGATTTTCAAAAACAGTTTTAAGTTGTTCAACCGTTGTAACAGTAATGACATGCTGAGCATAAGCTTCTAGCCCAAAAGTATTCGGGATTTTTTGTTTCATTAATAACTACCTTTATTTCCTTTGAAGAAAAATATGTTATACCTTGAAATTGATTTAGCCAGTAGTGAGTGTATTGTTCAATCATTTTATTTCTTTTTAATTTTATAAAGCTTTTAACTTTAAAATTTGAAGTTGGATTTTCAACTTTAATATGTAAATAGAATGACTAAATGTTTATGCATATGGCAAGATAAATAACTATTGTATCATTTAAGTATATATATAATGCAATATGTTATCACAACAGTATGGGGTATTTTATCTAAACTTCGATGATTCTCCATTTTAAACACATTAAAAATAATTACTATGGCTATTAAAACCTAATATATGCACTTTTTCCCAAATGATTGCCCTATTTCTTTATTAAACGTTAACATTAATCAAATAATCAGCTAAAACAATGCTTAAATCTTTTTTGTTTTTTTTTAATCATGTATCATAGCTAACCATTCGATCTTTTTTAAATTAGAAGAAATTTAATCAGCCCGAAAATGTCTGTTATATTTATTGTGAATTATTATAAAAATAATCAATTGGGTATTAGATCACATTTTTACATGTTATTATTTCATATAATATAAGCCAATAAATTTATGTGAGTAAGGTTGTATTCGAAAGTTAGAGGAAATTATGAAAAGAGTTTTTATTATGATCCTTGATTCCTTCGGACTAGGTGGCGCTGAAGATGCGAAAAAATATGGCGATAAAGGCGCTAATACTTTAGGTCATATCGCCGAAGCCTGTGCATTAGGCAAAGCTGAGTGCGGACGCAGTGGAGTGCTAAACTTACCTAATTTAGGTAAGTTAGGATTACTAGAAGCTGCATATGAATCAACAGGGCATTATCCAAAAGGCATGAAATCTGAAGGTGATATCATTGGTTCTTATGGTTATGCAAGCGAAATTTCCTCGGGTAAAGATACGCCTTCAGGACATTGGGAAATAGCAGGCGTACCCGTTCTTTTTGATTGGGGTTATTTTACTAATACCACTAACAGCTTTCCTCAAGATCTTTTAGATAAAATTGTTACACGTGCAAATCTTCCTGGCTATCTAGGTAATTGCCATTCATCAGGCACGATTATTCTAGATGAACTTGGCGAGGAACATATGGCAAGCGGTAAACCAATTTTTTACACATCAGCAGATTCAGTTTTCCAAATCGCTTGTCATGAAGAAACGTTCGGTTTAGAAAAATTATATGAAATTTGCGAAATAGTACGTGATGAACTTAATAAAGGCAATTACAATATAGGGCGCGTTATTGCAAGACCTTTCATCGGTGCAAAAGCAGGTGAGTTTGTTCGTACTGGTAATCGTCATGATCTTGCTGTTGAGCCACCTGCACCAACAATGATTAAAAAGTTAGTTGATGAAAAAAATGGTCACGTTATTTCAATCGGTAAAATAGCCGATATTTATGCACACGTTGGGATAACAAAAAAAGTTAAAGCCACAGGTATTGAAGCGCTATTTAATGCTTCGCTTGAAGAAATAAAGCAAGCTAGAGACAATACCATTGTGTTTACTAATTTTGTTGATTTTGACTCTTCTTATGGACATAGACGCGACGTTTCAGGTTATGCTGCAGCTTTAGAATATTTTGATAGCCGTCTACCTGAAATGCTAGCACTGGTTGAACCAGGTGATCTGCTGATTATCAGTGCTGATCATGGTTGCGATCCTACATGGCCAGGAACGGATCATACACGTGAACATATTCCAGTGCTTGTTTATGGTGATAGCGTGCCAGTTGGATCTTTAGGTCATCGGAAAACTTTTGCCGACATTGGGCAAAGTGTCGCTGATTATTTTGATTTGTCGCCAATGGATTATGGTCAATCTTTTATTAGAAAATAGATAACTAATCCATTTTAAAGTAATACTTTTTTAGAAACAAAGATCAGGAGAATTTGATGTCTACCCCGCATATTAATGCCGCTGATAATGCTTTTGCAGAAACTGTTTTAATGCCTGGCGATCCGCTACGCGCAAAATTTATTGCAGAAACATTTTTAGAAAACGCACAAGAAGTCACTAATGTAAGAGCAATGCTAGGTTTTACAGGTTATTACAAAGGGCAAAAAGTCTCAGTTATGGGACATGGAATGGGCATTCCTTCTTGTTCTATTTATGTAACCGAATTAATAAAGTTTTATGGAGTTAAAAATATTATACGAATCGGCTCATGTGGTGCAATTAGCCCAAATGTTAACATCGGTGATGTTATTGTCGGTATGGGAGCTTGTACTGATTCTAAAGTCAATCGAATTCGTTTTAAAGATCATGATTTTGCCGCAATTGCCGATTTTGATCTAACCTGTAACGCAGTTAATGCAGCGAAACAATTGGGTGTAAATGTAAAAGTTGGTAATCTTTTTTCAGCTGATTTATTCTACAGTGTTGAACCCGAATTGTTCGATATTATGGAAAAATACAATATTTTAGGCGTTGAAATGGAAGCTGCTGGCATTTATGGAGTTGCTTCAGAATATGGTGCAAAGGCACTAGCAATTTGTACAGTTTCAGATCATATTCGAAAAGGAGAATCCATGTCGGCAGAACAACGCCAACTGGGCTTTAAAGAAATGATTACAGTAGCATTGGAATCAGTATTATTAAATCAGAATTAAAAAAATGGCAGATCAATTGCCATTTTTTTTTAAGTTTATTTTTTAGAATAATAAAAATATTAACAGTTAAATTAGATAAAACATTTTTTAAAACAAAAATCAGTAAGCTATTTTAACCGCATACTAATAAGCATTGCGTTATATAAGCAAACATAGTATTCGCTAATATTTAAATTTATTCATTAATAATTTGTTAGGCAATAGATTATCAAATATCTCATTTAATAAGGAATCGAAATGAATATTAAGTTTAAACTTAAGATTATATTTTTCTTACAATTCTTCATCTGGGGAAGTTGGCTTATCACCCTAGGTTCTTATATGATGGAGACTCTAAAATTTAGCGGTACGACAGTAGGCTCAGTTTATAGTACGATGGGAATCGCTTCTTTATTTATGCCAGGCTTACTTGGTGTTGTAGCAGATAGATGGATCCCTGCTAATAGGTTATTTATGATTTGCCATCTAATTGGTGCAATTACCCTATTTATTGCAGCATCAATTACATCACCTTTGATGATGGTTGTTGTTATGTTAATTCATTGCCTTGCCTTTATGCCTACTATAGCTATTTCTAACTCAATTTCTTACTCATGTTTAGCTTCGCAAGGTTTGGATGTTATCACTCAATTTCCTAATATAAGAATTTTTGGTACTATCGGTTTTATTATTGCAATGTGGTTAGTGAGCTTTTTAAAATTTGGATTAAGCAATATGCAACTTTATATTGCCGCTACCGGTTCAATTTTACTTAGCCTATACTCACTTACTTTACCATTAATTGTAATAACTAAAGATAATTCGAAAAGAAAGTCTCTTGTAAGCTCTTTAGGTCTAGATGCATTTGTTTTATTTAAGGAACCTAGAATTGCAATCTTCTTCATATTCGCTGTATTTCTTGGAGGAATTTTACAAATTACAAATACTTTTGGTAATCCTTTCTTGCTTTCATTTAAAAATGTTCCAGAATATGCCGATAGTTTAGTAGTACAATACCCTTCTGTTTTACTTTCTATTTCACAAATATCGGAAGTAGTATTTATACTGTTTGTTCCATTTTTTATGAAACGCCTTGGTATCAAATATGTAATGTTAATTAGTATGATTGCTTGGGTTGCTCGTTTTGGCTTATTTGCTTATGGTGATCCTTCTCCTGTTGGCTTCACGTTATTATTATTATCAATGATCGTATACGGTTGTGCATTTGATTTTTATAATATTTCTGGCTCTATGTATGTTGAAAAATCGGTATCTTCAAATATTCGTAACAGTGCACAAGGGCTTTTTATGATTATGACCAATGGAATTGGTGCTTATTTAGGTTCAACTATCAGTGGTTTTGTCGTTGATTATTATACATCAGATGGAATTATTGATTGGCGCACTATTTGGCTTATTTTTGCTAGTTATTCTTTAGTATTAGCAATCATATTTTTATTAATATTTAAAAACGAAAAAACAGAAGAAAAAGCTTTTCAGGTTATTAATTAATAAAGGAATCAGCAGCAATATTTAGTACTATTGCTGCTTTTTAGGAAAAATTAAATTAATATTTCCCTGATAAAAAATGAAAAAAATAAGCACACAAAATGTGTGGAAAACATGTAATTTATCCAGGTACAATAGCGTGTATGCAATTATAAATTAACTATACTGCACAAACCTTCCAGTGGCGTTTAAATATTATTATTGCAGGTATCCAATAGGCAGAATTAAACTGAAAAATATAAAATGCATAATCAAATTATCCCAAAAGTCATATTACATGAGCATGTTGAAGGCAGTATTACTCCTTTTATGGCTCAGAAGCTCGCCGATAAAAATCATATCATTTTTCCTAATTCATTATGTTATCAAGCCAATGAGTATGATAAAAATGAGTTTAAAAATGGTCGATATCGATACGATGAAACTAACTTTGTTGAATTTATTCAAACTTATGATACGGTTTCTAGTTTTGTTAAAACACCCGAAGATTATTACTTAATCACCTACGATTTTCTTTATAGAAACGCAAAGCAAGGATTAATTTACTGCGAACTGTTCCTTTCTCCTTATCATATTTGTACAACTGAAATTAATGGCGAAATTATTTGGAATCAAGAAAGATTTCATCAAACCTTAGAGCAAATGGATAAAGCAATTATTGATGTACAGAAAGAATTTGATGTCACAGTAAGATATCATGTTATTGGGGTTAGACACCTTGGCGCCAAAATTGTTTATGACACATTGCGATTTATCGAAAAGAATCCTCATCAGTTTATAACCGGTTTTAATATTGCTGGAAACGAAAAAGCTGGGCATTTTGATGATTTTCAAGATGCTCATCAATTAGCATCACAATTAAAATTAAAAAAATCTTATCATGCAGGCGAAATCGATTCAGCAGAAAGTATTATTCAAGCTCTAAAACACGGTGCAAATAGAATTGGGCATGGTATTCGAGCCATTGAAAATCAAAAGTTAATTCAAGAATTAATTGATAAAAAAATCACATTAGAAATCGCATTAACAAGTAACCGTATTTTAGTTAACGAACTTCATGGCAATATACATAATCACCCAGTGAGGAAACTGTATGAGCAAGGTGTACGTATAACGCTTAATACGGATGATGCTGGCATTTTTGGTACAGATATTGAAAAAGAGTATCACATTGCTCAAACAGTATTTCAGTTTTCAAGGTTAGAATTACTTGATATTACACTTTGTGGCATTGATGCTGCTTTTGTTGAAGAGTCAGTAAAGGTGAGATTAACACATTATGTTTTATCCTTATTTACTGCTAATGATAAACAAATGCTTCAACAAGCAATCACTGATAAAAAATACCATTTTGCTATTATTGACAGGTTTAAAACTTATCAAGAACTTTTATAAGCACTACATGTAAATAAGCAATATATCAAAAATAAATAGGAGATTTGTATGAAAAATAACAAGTTAATCCTTAACTTCTTAACCCTATTTATATCTGGTTTTGTTAATGCTGCAACGGTTGATTTAAGGATAATCGAAACAACCGACTTACACGGTAACATGATGAATTATGATTATTTTAAAGATCAGTCTGTTGATTCTTTTGGATTAGTAAAAACTGCTAATTTAATTCATCAAGCAAGAAGTGAAGTAAAAAATAGTGTCCTTGTTGATAATGGTGATCTGATTCAAGGTAGCCCGATGGCTGATTATGCCGTACATAAAGGTCTTGATGATGATGATATTCACCCTATTTATAAAGCACTTAATACGCTTGATTATACTGTGGGAAATATTGGTAACCACGAATTTAATTTTGGATTGGAATTTCTGCAAAAAAGTCTTTCTGGGGCTAAATTTCCTTACATTAACGCTAATGTTTATGATGCCAAAACTCAAAAGCCATTTTTTACACAATATATTATTTTAGATACTCCTGTTATTGATAGAAACGGCAATAAACACACTATTAAAATTGGCTATATTGGTTTTGTGCCTCCACAAATTATGCAATGGGACAAACTTAATCTTGATGGCAAAGTTGTCGTCAAAGATATTACAGAAACAGCCAAGCTATTAGTCCCTGAAATGAAAAAACAAGGCGCTGATGTTATTATTGCTATTCCACATTCTGGTGTTTCAACTGAACCTTATAAAGCATTAGCTGAAAATTCGGTTTACTACTTGAGCCAAGTAGAGGGTATTGATGCCATTATGTTTGGTCATGCTCATAGCGTGTTTCCAAGTGAAGCGTTCAAATCATTACCTAATACAGATATTAAAACGGGCAATATTAATCATGTCCCTGCTGTAATGCCCGGACATTGGGGTAGCCACTTAGGAGTAGTTGACTTAGTTCTTGAAGGCGAACAAGCAAATTGGCAAGTAGTTTCAGGAAAATCCGAAGCTCGTCCAATTTATGATATAAAAAACAAAAAAGCGCTAGTTGAAGCAGACGCCAAAATTGTTGATATTCTAGTCAAGGATCACCAAGGTACACGTGAATTTGTTAGCAAACCAATAGGTAAAGTTTCAACCGATATTACTAGCTATTTAGCATTGGTCGAAGATAGCTCAGCCCTACAAATTATTAACGATGCACAGATCGATTATGTTAAGCAATTTATTCAAGGTGATCCTGATCTGAATGGATTACCTATTTTATCAGCTATTGCACCGTTTAAAGCTGGCGGACGAAAAAACGATCCAAGTGCTTTTGTTGATGTTAAAAAAGGCAATTTGTCGTTTAGAAACGCTGCAGATATTTACCTTTATCCTAATATGTTATCTGCTGTGAAAATTACAGGTAAAGATGTTAAAGAGTGGTTGGAATGTTCAGCTGGTGTGTATAATCAAATTAATACTAATTCATCACAACCACAATATTTAATTAATTGGGATAAATTCAGAACCTATAATTTTGACATTATTGATGGGGTTAATTATCAAATAGATGTTACTAAACCACCTCGTTACGATGCAAATTGCCAGTTAATTAATCCAACATCTGAAAGAATTAAGAATCTGACTTATCAACAAAAAACAATTGATCCTAACCAAGAATTCTTAATTGCCACCAATAACTATCGCGCTTATGGCGGTTTATTTCCCGGCACAGGCGAAAAAAATGTTAAATTCAATTCACCAGATGATTTAAGATTGATTCTTTCTGCTTATATCACCAATATGACCCAAAAGAACGGTATAGTAGATGTCACTGTCGATAATAATTGGCAAATTGCTCGGATTACTAGTAATAAAAATTTGGATATTCGCTTTGAATCATCATCAACAGATGAAGCTAAATCCTATATCGAAAAACATTCACTATACCCTATTCGCTTTATTGACATAGATACATCTGGTTTTGGTGTTTATAAGATAGATTTACAGTCTCCTGTTAAAGCTCAACCTAAAATTTAGTTAGATTTATTACGACCAAAAGGATTATTAATATGAAAATTGAAAAACTGATTGAACTTGCTAAAACTGCCCGTTCTAAAGCTTATGTGCCTTATTCTAAATTTCAGGTTGGTGCCGTGCTAATTACTGAAGATGATGAAGCAATTTTAGGTTGTAATATTGAAAACGCATCTTATGGGCTAGCAAATTGTGCCGAGAGAACGGCAATTTTTAAAGCGGTTTCTGAAGGTAAAACAAAATTTAAAAAATTGGTGGTAATTGGCAATACTGATGGTCCTATCTCACCTTGTGGCGCTTGTAGACAAGTGATTAGTGAGTTTTGTGCTAAAGATATGCCGGTTATTTTGACCAATATGCAGGGAAAAATTCAAGAAACTACAGTTGGGGAATTATTACCTTGGTCGTTTTCACCAAGTGATCTTGATTAATTTTAGTTTATTTTTGATCAAAATAAAAAATAGTAAATCTAATATGAGGTTTATTTATACTATTCAATTTTTCGTCGATTATTTCGACAAGAACTAAACAGTCATACTTGTATGAACAGCGCAATACACTAACTTGATTTATTGATTTTAAGAGAGAATCGTTATGAGATTTGTAGATATTATTGAAAAAAAACGTGATGGACATTCTTTAACTACTGAAGAAATCCAATTTTTTATTACTAACTATACTAATGGTACCATCCCCGATTATCAAGTTAGTGCTTTATTAATGGCAATTTATTATCAAGGTATGACATCAAAAGAATGCGCAGATTTAACCAGTGCAATGATGTATTCTGGCGATACCGTTGATTTGTCATCTATCAAAGGTATTAAAGTTGATAAACATTCAACTGGTGGTGTGGGCGATACAACAACCTTAGTTCTTGCTCCTTTAGTGGCCGCTTTAGATGTACCAGTAGCTAAAATGTCTGGACGTGGCTTAGGTCATACTGGTGGCACTACCGATAAATTTGAATCAATTCCAGGATTTAAAATTGAATTAAGTAAACAAGATTTTATCGATCAAGTTAATCATAAAGGGCTTGCCGTTATTGGTCAATCAGGCAATTTAACCCCCGCTGATAAAAAGTTATATTCTTTACGTGATGTTACAGGAACGGTTAACTCTATTCCACTTATTGCAAGTTCAATTATGAGTAAAAAGTTAGCTGCTGGCGCTGATGCTATTGTTCTTGATGTTAAAACAGGTGATGGAGCACTAATGAAAGATATGGCGGATTCTGAAAAATTAGCTCATGAAATGGTGAATATTGGTAACCAAATTGGCCGTAGAACGATGGCTATTATCTCGGATATGTCACAACCACTTGGCTACGCTATTGGTAATGCACTTGAAATAAAAGAAGCAATTGATACCTTAAAAGGCCACGGCCCTGCTGATTTAACTGAATTGGTTTTAACATTAGGTAGCCAAATGGTTGTACTTGCTAATAAAGCCAAAACATTAGAAGAAGCCAGAGCAAAACTTCAAGAAGTTATTAAGAATGGCAAAGCTGTTGAGAAGTTCAAAATACTGATTGAAGCACAAGGTGGGGATAGCTCAGTTGTTGATCACCCTGAAAAATTGGCTAGTGCACCTTATCAAATTGCTTTACCTGCACTTAAATCAGGTTATGTTTCAAGAATCATTGCTGATCAAATTGGTATTGCTGCTATGCAATTAGGTGCAGGCCGTGCAACTAAAGAAGATATTATCGATCCTGCTGTTGGAATTGTGTTACATAAAAAAGTGGGCGATAAAGTGACCGAAGGTGAAGCATTGTTAACAATCCATACCAGTACCAATAAGATTGATGCAATCAAACAAAAACTTTATGACAATATTACAATTAGTGATAGTGCAAAAGAGCCTCAGCTCATCTATAAAATCATTACACAATAACTAATTGAGCAAGCAGATTTAAAAAACATCAGTATTGTTTAAGATTTAATAAAAAATGGTGATCAGATTAAGGATGATAAAATTAATAATTATATGTTTAATTTTGCAAAATAAGTTTGATCACCCATTAACATTTGAATAATCAACAAAAGTAATTTATTGCTAACAAAGAATAAATTGGTAAAAATTTAGAATTAAACTATATTTTTTAGTATCGAGGTTAACATTCACATGACAGAATTTCAAAATAGTTGTTATCAAATCGTGACCGACCCAAATTTGTCACCAAAACAAAAAGCCAATTTGCTCGCACTAGCAGCAGAAAATAATTTGCCTTATGTTGATATTGATAGTGAAACCCAAAAAGCTTTAGATGAACGTGTTATTTGTGACATGTATGAGGGGCACGCTCCATATAAACCACGCTATGTGCTCCCTGATTATGCTAAATTCTTACAACAAGGTTCAAAATGGCTTGAACTTGAACCTGCCAAGACTTTTGATGATGCACTAAATATGCTAACTATTGCTTATCATCATGTTCCTTCGGTAACAGGTATGCCTGTTTATTTAGGATGCTTAGATCAAATTTTACTTCCTTACATTGGTAATCTTACTGAAGATGAAATTTATCAACGATTAAAGCGTTTTTGGATCATGCTTGATCGTAATTTGCCCGATGCGTTTATGCATGCCAATATTGGCCCAACTGATAATATTATCTGTCGGGTAATCTTACGTGTAGATAGAGAGCTTAAACAAGTTGCACCTAATTTAACCTTTATCTATGATGAAGACATTACACCAGAATCACTATTATTAGTCGCTATAGAAAATATTTGTGAAACAAGCAAACCTCATATTGCAAACAATAATATGATCAAAAAAGATTTTGATGACCAAGGATATGGCGTAGTAAGTTGCTATAATTCACTACCCGTTGCCGGCGGAGGAAGTACGCTTTCACGAATCAATTTAAAAGAAGTAGCATTACGCAGTAAAAATAGTGAGGATTTTTTGACAAATACCTTACCTTACTATTGTCAGTTACAATTTAATCTTATTCAAGCAAGATCGGACTTTCTTTATAATCAATCCAACTTTTTTAATAGCAGTTTTTTAGTCCAAGAAGGATTAATCGATCCCAATCGATTTGCCCCCATGTTTGGTATCTTTAGTATGGCTGAAGCGGTCAATATCCTGCAAGAAAAAGCAAATTTAGCAGGTCGTTATGGTTTTGACCAACAAGCCAATGAGCTAGCATTAACCATTACCCAACTCGTTGCCAAATTTATTGATACACACACAATAAAAAATGCTTGGAAAGGAAAGGCTATGTTGCACTCGCAATCTGGTATTAGTTCAGATAGAGGCACAACCCCTGGTTTACGCATTCCTTATGGTCATGAACCTGATCCTGTTACCCATATTATGGCGCTATTTAAACACCATCATTACTACACATCAGGTATCAGCGATATTTTAACAATTGATGAAACAATCAAAAATAATCCTCTAGCCTTACTACAAATTTGTAAAGCAGCTTTTAAATTAGGTTTCCGCGAATTTACTGCTAATATCAGTGGTAATGATCTTGTTCGAGTAACTGGTTATATGGTTAGATTATCGGACATCAAAAAGTATAAACAAGAAGGATCACGAATTAATACAACGTTTTTAGGAGCAGAAGCTGCTAATGACGTTAAAAACAATAGTTATTTATGTCGAAAACCAAGAGTTATCAGTCATGAACAAGTCATGGGCAATCGTTAATAAGATATTACCCTTTTCTTGTGTTGATGGACCAGGCAATCGGTTAGTCATATTTTTACAAGGATGCAATTTTCGTTGTTTAAATTGCCACAACCCTTACACTATATCATTATGTAAAGATTGTGGTGATTGTGTGAGTACTTGTCCACATCAGGCATTAAGTTTTAACAATCACCGCGTTATATGGCAAACTTCAGTTTGCCAACAATGCGATACTTGTATTAATACTTGTGTTCATCACTCAACTCCAATGACTTATAAATACAGTGTTGAAGATATATTAAAAATTATCCGAAAATATCTGCCATTTTTAAATGGTATAACCCTTAGTGGAGGAGAAGCTACTATGCAACTTCCTTTTATTGAAAAACTATTTAGAGCAATAAAACAAGCCAACGATTTAAATCACCTTACTTGCTTTATTGATAGCAATGGTTACTTACACCAAACAGGATGGCAAAAATTAGAAAACGTGATGGACGGTGCAATGATTGACCTTAAAGCTTGGGACAATCAAATAAATAAAGAATTGACTGGTCGCGATAACCTACGTGTTAAAAAAACCATTGAATACCTTGCAAGTATAAATAAATTATATGAAGTTAGATTTTTGCTTATTCCCAACCACACCGATTTACAAGTTAATGCCAAATATATTGCTTGTTTCTTAATGAAAATTGATTCAAATATTAAAATTAGAATCAATGCATTTCATAATCGTGGAATTCGTGGTATCGCCCAAAATTGGGAACCTGCAACCAAACAACAAGTTGAACAATTTGCCGCACAATTAAGACAATATGGTCTGCATAATATCGTATTACCAAGCCTCTATTTGTAATATTCATCTATTTAACATAAAGTATTTTCATCATTCCAATTGATAACGTTTAAATTTCCTATATGTGGATATAAGAAATGCACATAAAATTGTGCTTTTGACTGAATACTTACAATAAAAATAATAAACTCACCAACCGTGTTTGATCAGTTGTCGGTAAATGCAAACTTATTTATCAAGTCGGTAACTAAGCTGCAATTTCTACTTTTTAAATAATAACTCAGGTTTTTAACTATCATATCAACATAAATATCATAATGATTTATCAGAAAATATCGAGGTTGAAAAATATTACAATTAGTATCAATTAATGTTGTTTTAAATCATTTATGAATAATAAGCTGATTTAGATAATAAGGCTCTCTTCGATTAATTGGGTTAGCGCCTATATCAAGCCAATTACCACCGTCCAACCAACCATTACGAATATTTAATGCCAGTAAACTAGGTTGAATATAACAAATTCCATCATTAGCAATAGCAGAAAAAGTTTTAATGGCTTTTTTTAAATCAGAAACGCTAGGATTACCGTATTCAGTAAATGTCCGATAATTAACAGTCACTTTTACTTGGACATTATCTTTATACTGTTCTACATTGCAGATATTATTTCCCAAAATAACCTTTGAATCTGAAGTTAAAACATTATTGCTTGCATCTTTCCATTCAGTTTTAATACTTTCAATTTTATAGCCATTTTGCAATCGCAAATAATTGCCATTTGAGTCTAAGATATCGGTATCATTTAATCTGGATATATCAATACTAAAGGAGTAATCACTTGGGGAAGTATCATATGCAATATAAATCTTATCACTTTCATGAGGTAATAGAGTTAAAGGAGCACTATTTGGAGCTTTTAATTTTACGATAAGATTATTAAAAATTTTAGTATCCACACTGGGGAAAATTAATGGAGAACTTCCATGAATAATATTTAAGACATTAGCCGAATGTAACGATAAATTAGCAAAAGTAATTTGTGGAAAAATAAAAAGAATTAAAAGAATCTGTTTTACTTTATTAATAACAAATTTATTTAGTAAGAATTGATAATTTTTATTATTGAATGTTATTAAATCAATATTCATTATTACCCCCTCTTAACACCTTTCATACAACCAAAGTTAGGTTACTGTTATTAACATCAAATTTACTTTTAAAATGCTAATGATTAATAGATAGAATCAAAATCGCTATGTCTTTTATTTAATAACTGGAATAGACGTTTTAAAATGACACGATTAAGAAAAATATAAACCTTTAAATAAATATTTGCTTTTGAGGCGTAGTGATTAATTGGCTATTTTTAAACACCATTTTTAAAAAAATACGCTGTAAAGCCAATTTTATCTGTTATAAAT
>NZ_LZHI01000049.1:0-22643 GCF_001690385.1 Gilliamella sp. Choc6-1 | reverse complement strand
CAGGGTAAAGCGTAAAAAACGTATTCCTCTACGATGCCCGGAAAGGTTATTAGCCCCCAATAAACAAGGTGAATGTTGGTCAATGGATTTTATGAGTGACAGTAGTCGTAATCAACGTCGCTTTAGGACATTCAATGTCATCGATGACTTTAATCGTGAGGCGTTAGGGATTGATATTGCAGTAAGCTTACCAGCAGGAAGGATTACCCGTTACTTAGATAAACTGGCTGAATATCATGGGTATCCATTAAAAATACGAGTTGATAATGGACCAGAATTTACAGGAAAAACCTTTATAAACTGGGCAAAAACACATGGTATAACTATAGATTACATCAAACCCGGTAGCCCTTATCAAAATGGCTATATTAAACGATTTAACCGGACTTATCGAACTGAAGTGTTAGATTTATATCTTTTTAACAACCTAGCGCAAGCAAGGAGAATAACCGAAGAATGGCTCACCATTTATAATACCGAAAGACCGCATGAGGCATTAAATAACATGACACCGATTGAGTATAAAACACTAAAACAAGCAGCTTAATTTTCTACGTGAGTTGTGTACTAAGTTGGGGGCATTTACAAAAACGATATTGAACAATGGTTTGATCTTTACAATCGAGAAAGGCACACTCTGGAAAATATTGTTATGGAAAGAGACCACGGCAAACCTGGAACGGAGCAAAAGGATTGGTTAAGGAAAAGCAATTGGAGAATTTATTTTACTCATCGGCTTTCATTTTAACAAAATGTGTGTCCGATGAGTAATAAGTTTTTGTCAGATTAAGTTTGAGCTAACACATAAAAAAATTACTCAAATTCAATCTCTTCATTCATATTTTGATAAATATTAACTTTGGCATTAACATCAATTGCATTTACTAACCAACCACTTAAATGGCAGCTTCTAATAAACTCATCAATTCTATTTACGCCATTAATTTCTTTTAATGTAACAACAATTCCAAAACGAACACCTTCTCCATCTTTGGGATTTAAACGATTATTTGTTTTAATTTCCATGCCCCAATTTTTATTTTCGTATGATATTTTAGGTTTATTATTTTTTTTAACTATTTCAGCTATATATTTAACATTATCCCATTTTCGGAAATTACTTCGAGCATCAGACTCTAATAAATAGTTTCTTTCAGTATCTATATTCTGGTTTTGTTTATCCCCATTAATATTAGAAATTTTTCCATTATTTTTGATTCTTCCAAAATGTAAATTTAACTCAGTATTTGTATAATCCACTCCTTGAGTTCTATTGCATTTAGGAAAGTAACACATTATTGCTTTGGCTATATAAGGATATTTATCATCTTTATTCATTGGTGTTGGAAAATTATAATTATAAGTGTTCCATTTTTCACTGATATCTGAAACTAAAAATTTAATCTCATCTTCTTTTGTTTTGACAATATCGTCAATTTTAATTGGTACTATACCATGCCCATATAATGCAATTTCACTGGCAGTCGGTTCGTTATTCCATCCTCTTGCGGCATCAATAATAAGCGCCTTAGCCACTTCACGGCTAAGCTCTAATATGTCAATTAGATATGAAAGTTTTCGAGCAACCCAAGGAGCTGCAAATGATGTTCCCGCAACTTTAGCTTCTCCTAAGGGTTCACATACATGAATATATTGTTCACTGCTTCCACCATAGTAACTTATATCAGGCTTCGCAAAAAATGATAAAACAATTCCTTTTCTAGAGTATTTTGTTGATAATCCATTTTTTGTTACTGCATTTACAACCATACTATTAATTGAATCGGCAGGAGAACCAATTCTATTAATATTTTCATTTGTTTTATTTGTTCCCGCAATAACAAAGATGACATCATTTTCATATTGAATTTGGTCTAATACAGAAGCTTCAGCAGATATAAAATTATCATTAACTTCTTGATCACTACCTAGTGAAATATTCCAAACTTTAATATCTTTATTTTTTGCTATTATTTCTTTAATTTGCTTTATAATAGTAAAAGAAGAAAACTGTGAACCAACTGCTACACCAAAGTGACGTACTTTAAACCTTCCACAGCCGTCATCTAACCAGGGATTAAGCCTTGGTCCATCTACAATAATAGATGATATTGCAGTGCCATGCCTATAATCATTAGGTGCTTTAGCAATATTTTCATCAACCATTTCATGGTATTCGACCCAATCACTAAAATAAACTCCCTCATCAAATAATGTGTCAATTACACCAATAGTAGGTTCTATTGTGGGCTCTGGAATATGCTGCAAATTTTGTTTATGTTGTTGAATGAAATCTTCTGGCGATAGCTGGGATAAATCTGCTGTAGCCATTGAAATAAGATAAGGAGCTTTAGTAAATAAGATCTCCGATTGATTCTTATCCAAAAAAATCGTTTGATTATCTAAAATCCGACTGGATAAAATATCGATACCTAGTTTTTTTAATAATCTTTTTGTATCCATTCTTATATCATACAAAGTAATAATACTTTGCACTGATTCTCCTGACGGGTTCTCTACCTCAAAATCATCAATATAAGAAATATCAGCTATAACTTGCTTAAATGAGGATTTACTTATACCAAATTCTTTAAAATGAACACTATTTATACTTTCATGATCCTTGAAAGTAACTTGATCTATTTTTCCTGAAAAGGCTTTATCTAAAACAATTTTTGTTTTATCAAGTAAAACAATACTTTTATTTAAATCATTAATATCTAAAAAATAAGTAATAATATGTTTAGTTCTATCTTTGTTAAACTTAGCTCCCACTATTGCATAGTTCGAATCCTTCCCTCTAAACAATCCTCCGATTCTATTACTTTTTGCCACAATCTTATTATAACAAACACAAATTAGAATACCGTCAAATGGCTTAGGTTCATTCAACCAAAAATTTTTGATTTGTTCCATTTTCGTTTGCAACTTATACACATGTTCGCTAGTAACACCATTGTTACCATTCATATTAGGAATAACTTTTGGTTTAAATTGTTTAGACGCTTGAACAAATCGATTTCCTTTTAATTCTAAAACATTATTTGCCATTACTTATTTCCTTCATTCAATTTTCTAGCTATTGTGCTTTTAGGTTCACCTTTAAGTTTTTCTATCTCTCTTACAGTAAAACCTAAAATGTGTAATTGTTCTAAACTAGTTTGATCAAGATTTCCTATTATATTGTTGTATAATCTTCTCAGATAATCATAACCATTATTTACATCACTAAACGCTAAAGAAGTCTTGATAATATTTTTTAATTCACCAGGATATGGTAATTGGTTTGATGTATTTAGAATTTTTTTCAGCAATCGAGCATCTTTAGACACGTTTCTAAAATTTTTTGAGAAAGATGAAAAATAAAATTCAGCCACTTCAACTAAATCTTCTTTACTGTATTGATTAAAATTAATAATAGCATCAAAGCGTCTAGAAAGAGCCTTATCAAAATTCTTATATAAGTTTGTGGTAGCAATGATTACAATGTCTTTATTTAAATCATTTAATCTATCCAACTCTCTCAAAATTGCTGATGTTACACGTCCCATTTCTCGAACATCATTACTATTAATCCTATCTAATGCTATAACGTCAATTTCATCAAATAAAATCACTGTTTTTTCTGGATAAGGTATTTTATTAATTTCACTAAACACTTGGGCTATGTTTTTATTCGTTTGACCAAGCTTGCTATCAATTAAATTATCAAAATCCACATAAAACAGCGAACGTTTGAGTAGTCTCGCAACATGTTTTGCTGCTTCAGTTTTACCTGTACCAGGAAACCCTTCAAATAAAAATTTGGTTATCCCAATTTTGTGATTAACAGCATTAATCACTCCTTTAATATTATCAGTGATTTCAATTGGCAAATTTAGGGAATCCACTACCTTTACATTTATTGATTTTAAAAAATCACTCTCAAACTCACTTGCTTGAGGAATATAAAGATTTGATTCAGCAATAAATCCCATAATATATTCAGCTAACTGATGATCGCCAATAGAATCAAAATATCTAGCAATTTCAATAGTTTCATCTCTAAAAGCACTTTCATTTCTTTCAACATGATATTTAATCAAATTTAACACATTCTTTTTTTTCACAAAAATCACCTAAGGATATATCTATTTAAATTAAGTATACCATAAATGGGACAAAAAATACAGTTTTGGGACAATATTATAAATAGAAATTGTTTTATATAAGGAAAAGTATAAAAATAAGGGTTGCAGAACTGTATTATTATACAGTTATTTTAAGTTAAATGTAAATGGATACAAATACGGGTACATTTTTCATCTAAATTTCTCAAATCCAGTAACCACAAGGCTTCAACCCACATCTTCGATTCCGCGTCCGGGCACCAATTTTCAAAAGAAAAAACCAGCATAAATTGTTTTGATATCAAGAACCTCTATCAAATAGTTTTTCGTCTTTTTTAGTAATCAGCTATAACAATTTAAATCTACTTCTGGAAAAATATAAGTATATTGAGTGTAATGGCGCATGTATTTCTAAAATTGTCCGAAGAATTTTGTTAATAAGCATTATATTTATTTACATATAGCATTTTTCTCATCCAGATTATTTTTTCTTAACACTTCAAGTTTGCATAAAGCAAATCATAGTAGTGAGAATATACCTAATATTTTGCGGAGAATTAGGTAATATCTTTTATAATAATTTAAAAAGAACAGCGAAAAAACCTTAGTTGGAATGCCCTACACTGCACTAGATGATTATACTCAGTATTAAGATAGAAAGTATTTCAGAATAAAAACGGTAAAGTAAAAAGGATACTATGCAAAAAACATATAATTCTAATTAATAAAAGAACAATAATCATATTGCTCTTTTTTATTAATTATACTGAAATTTTTTATAGCAAAGAACAGTCCCTACTTCGCAACAATTACCATTGCTGGGCGAATTAATCGACCATTTAAGGTATAGCCTTTTTGGATGGTATTTACTATTTGACCTGATTGATGTTCTGGTGATTCAACCATGCTAATTGCTTGGTGCACATCAGGATTTAGTTGTGAATCTTCAGTATTAATCACTTCAATACCAAATTTTTTGACAGTATCTAGGAATGATTTTAATGTCAGTTCTAACCCTTCAACAGTTGCTTTATGCTCAGGATTGGTTTTATCTGTAGATTCTAAAGCTCGTTCTAAATTATCAATAACGGGTAATAATTCATTAGAGAATTTTTCTAGTGCAAATTTACGCGCTTTATCAACATCTTGTTCAACACGTTTACGAACATTATCAATTTCAGCTCGCGCACGAATCATGGCTTCGCTTTCATTTTTTTTAGCCAACTGTAATGCTTGTTCTAACTCTGCAATACGTGCATCTTTTACGTTTAATTGCTCTTCTAGACTTGGTTGCACTGGAGCTTCTTGCTCTGTTGTTTCTTCAGCTAGTGTGTCAATGTTAGTTTCATTTTCTGACATATTTTTATCTTGCTCTGTCATAAGGTACTCCAAATAATGTAGTCGAAAACTTAGTGAATTACGGTTATTATGGGGACAATTTTTATGATTACAAGCTTATCAGTAAATTGATATGTAATTTTTTGACCTGTGACGAAAAAATACATATCGTTTATATAAAACAATAACAAGGATATTTTATGAATACACCTTTTAAATGCATTGGTCTGATTGGACTTCCTCGTAAATTAGAGGCAATCGAAACTCATCAAGTGCTTTATGATTGGCTTGTTAATCTTGGTATTCATGTGCTAGTTGAAGATCGCTTAGCGGATCATATTCAATTTCCAGTTAGCCATTACGCTTCGTTAGAAGCAATTGGTGAACAAGCTGACCTAGCCATTGTTGTGGGTGGTGATGGAAATATGCTACGTTCAGCTAGGTACTTGTCACACTATAAAATCAAAGTGATTGGTGTTAATCGAGGTAATCTCGGTTTCTTAACGGATATCTCGCATGAACAAGTAATTGAACAATTAAGTCCTGTTATTGCCGGTGAATATAAGGAGGATCCTCGTTTCTTATTAGAAGTTTCCATTTATGATAATGGTAATTTGATTAATTCGAGTTTCGCCGTAAACGAAATTGTCGTCACTCCTAACACTGTAGCGCATATGATTGACTATGATGTTTACATTAATGAACGTAATGCGTTTTCACAGCGAGCTGATGGGTTAATTATTGCAACGCCAACAGGCTCTACCGCTTACTCGTTATCGGCTGGAGGTCCTATTTTAGCGCCTCATTTAGATGCATTAATTATTACGCCAATGTTTCCGCATTCGTTAGCAGTTAGACCTTTGGTTATCAAAGGCAATGACCCAATTCATCTTAAATTTCCAACTACTGCGCTTGATTTAAATATTGCCTGTGATAGCCAAATTATTTTACCGGTCAAACCAACGCAAGATGTGATTATTCGCCGATCTTTATATGAATTTAATTTAATTCATACCAAAGATTATGATTATTTTAATAATCTTTCGACTAAGTTAGGATGGTCGCAAAAGATGTTTTAATCTATTTTTGTAAAAAACTTTCAGGAAAGTATGCGTTTTAGTATAAGATTACATCTTAAATAACCAATGTCATGATATAAACGGTGAATGATGAAAAGATAGCTGCAATCACATCATCCACCATAATACCAAAACCGCCAGGTATACGTTTATCAAACCAACGAATTGGCCACGGTTTTGCCATGTCAAAAATCCTAAATGCTACAAAGGCTATCGCAATCCACATAACAGAAAGTTGTGGAATAAAAAATAGGGTGATCCACATGCCAACAAATTCATCCCATACTATATGCCCTGAATCGTGCGTATGGATATCATCCGATGTTTTTTGACAAATAAAACAACCAAAAATAAAAGTCACTAAAATAAAGACCCAGTATAAAGTTGGTTGTAAACCATAAAATAATAGCCAAAGTGGAATCGCCATTAACGATCCCATTGTTCCCGGCATAATTGGAGATAAACCACTACCTAGTCCTACAGCTAAAAAATGAATGGGATTGGTTAACTTTAGGAATTTTTTAAAATCTTTATTTCGTTCTTGTTTTGTCATAATCTAATATTCTTTTAAATAAAATTTGCCGACATTAAGCCGGCAAAAAGAAAGTGCCTAATTTTTTAGCTAAACATTTAAGTATTGATTATGGCAATATTATTCATCTTTGGCTAATGTTGCAACCATTACCGCTTTAATGGTATGTAGCCTATTTTCGGCTTCATCAAAAACAATACTATGTTCAGATTCAAACACATCATTAGTCACTTCAAGTCCATTGGTTAAACCATATTGAGCTGCCATCTGTTTACCGACGGTAGTGTTCATATCATGAAAAGCGGGTAAACAGTGCATGAATTTGACATTTGGATTATTGGTAAGTTTAATAACATTTTCATTCACTTGATAAGGTGTTAATAATTTAACACGCTCATCCCAAACTTCCTTAGGCTCGCCCATTGATACCCATACATCAGTATATAAAAAGTCGACGTCTTTAACTCCTTTGGCAACATCTTCGGTTAAAATAATTTTTGCACCCGTATTTTTTGCTATATCTTGGCATTTTTGTACAAGTTCGGCTTCGGGATGACAGGCCTTTGGTGCAACTAAACGAATTTCCATTCCCATTAAAGCCGCACCTTCCATTAACGAATTTCCCATGTTATTATGGGCATCGCCTAAATAGGCAAATTTAATGCTACTTAATGGGCGATTGCTTATATGCTCTTTCATTGTCATAAAATCGGCTAAAATTTGGGTTGGATGTGCTTCGGTCGTTAGGCCATTCCATACTGGTACACCAGCATATTGGGCTAATGTTTCAACGATCTCTTGGCCATAACCACGATACTCAATACCGTCATACATTCGACCCAGCACGCGTGCGGTATCCGCAATTGATTCTTTATGACCGATTTGACTACCACTTGGTCCTAAATAAGTGACATTTGCACCTTGATCAAATGCACCAACCTCAAAAGCACAACGCGTACGGGTGGAGTCTTTCTCAAAAATTAATGCAATATTTTTACCAATCAAATGTTGTTGTTCTTGCCCTTGTTGTTTGGCTTGTTTTAATTCGATAGCAAGATTAATTAATTGATTGATTTCGGTAGAGGTAAAATCAAGTAATCGTAAAAAATGACGCTGATAAAAACCGTGCATGATATAGCTCCTAATAACCGTAATGATTTAAATGATTCTATCTGAATAATTATGCAAATTCAAGTTAAACATCATAATAAGTTTAACATTTTACCTTTATGCTGAAGTAAGTCTCAAAAATTAGACTTATTATTAAAATAATTTTTATAATATTGCTTTTTTTGTACAAAAAAGTGTAATAAAATGACCAAACATTGTATCTTTGTAGCCAGGTGAAATTGAATTTTTATTCAAAATTCATGATAATTCATTCAAAGGATCTTTTAGTCATGCAAACTTATGCCCTCCTTATGTTACAAGATGGTTCGCAATTTATCGGGAAATCAATTGGTGCTGATGGTCAAACAGTTGGGGAAGTGGTATTTAACACCTCAATGACAGGTTACCAAGAAATTCTTACCGATCCGTCTTACTGTGAGCAATTGGTTACATTAACCTACCCGCACATTGGTAATGTAGGAACGAATGATACCGATGCCGAATCGAACCAAGTTTATGCAAAAGGTTTGATTATTCGTGATTTGCCATTATTAGCTAGCAACTATCGAAGTGAACTCTGTCTTTCTAGCTATTTAAAAAAACATAATGTTATTGCCATTTCGGATATTGATACGCGGCGCTTAACCCGTATTTTGCGTGAAAAAGGTGCACAGCATGGCGTCATCATAACAGCAACGGACAAAATGACCTTACTTGAAAAAGCCGAAATAGCTAAACAGCAGGCAATCGATTTTAAAGGATTAAGTGGGCTTGATTTAGCTAAAGAAGTAACTTGTTTGACAAGTTATATTTGGTCACAAGGCATGTGGACAAGGCAACAGCAGCATCCTGATCCAAAACCAGAAAACCAATTACCATATCATGTTGTTGCTTACGACTTTGGTGTAAAACGTAATATTTTGCGAATGTTAGTTGAGCGTGGTTGTAAATTAACCGTTGTACCAGCAAAAACGACAGCAAAACAAGTCCTTGCTTTAAAGCCCGATGGAATCTTTTTATCTAATGGCCCTGGAGATCCTGCACCTTGCAGTTATGCGATTAATGCCATTAAGCAGTTTTTAAACACAGATATTCCTATTTTTGGCATTTGTTTAGGTCATCAACTTCTTGCGCTTGCTTGTGGTGCTAGAACTATCAAAATGAAGTTTGGTCATCGTGGTGGTAATCATCCTGTTAAAGATCTAGAAAATAATAAGGTAATGATCACTGCACAAAATCACGGCTTCGCTGTAGATGAAGCAAGCTTACCAGCTCATTTACGAGCGACGCATAAATCACTGTTCGATGGTTCATTACAAGGCATTCATCACAATCAAAAACCGGCTTTTAGTTTTCAAGGTCATCCCGAAGCCAGTCCTGGGCCTCATGATGCAGCATCGCTTTTTGACCACTTTATTGAGTTAATTAAAATTTATAAGCAGGAGCAATAATCATGGCTAAGCGAACAGATATAAAAAGTATACTAATTATTGGTGCTGGCCCAATTGTTATTGGTCAAGCATGTGAATTTGATTATTCTGGTGCTCAAGCCTGTAAAGCACTACGTGAAGAAGGTTATCGTGTTATTTTAGTTAACTCTAATCCAGCCACTATCATGACAGATCCTGAAATGGCCGATGCCACTTATATTGAACCCATTCATTGGACAAGCGTTCGTAAGATTATTGAACAAGAAAGGCCAGACGCCATTTTACCAACCATGGGCGGTCAAACAGCGTTAAACTGTGCATTAGAGCTTGAAAAACAAGGTGTATTGAAAGAATTTAATGTTGAAATGATAGGTGCAACAGCAGATGCTATCGATAAAGCCGAAGATCGGAAACGCTTTGATGAGGCGATGAAAAAAATTGGTCTTGATACCGCTCGCTCAGGAATTGCTCATTCACTTAAAGAAGCTTACGTCGTTCTTGATCAAGTTGGTTTTCCTTGCATTATTCGTCCATCATTTACCATGGGGGGCACCGGTGGCGGCATTGCTTATAATACCGAAGAGTTTGACGAAATTTGTACTCGAGGACTTGATCTTTCGCCAACCAATGAACTACTTATTGATGAATCATTAATAGGTTGGAAAGAATATGAAATGGAAGTAGTTCGAGACAAAAATGATAACTGCATTATTGTTTGTTCAATTGAAAACTTCGATCCAATGGGTATTCATACTGGTGATTCAATTACGGTGGCTCCGGCACAAACCTTGACTGATAAAGAATACCAAATCATGCGTAACGCTTCGATCGCGGTACTGCGTGAAATTGGTGTTGAAACTGGTGGCTCCAATGTACAATTTTCGGTTGATCCAAAGACAGGGCGATTAATTGTTATTGAGATGAATCCACGGGTGTCACGATCATCTGCCTTAGCTTCGAAAGCAACGGGCTTTCCTATCGCGAAAATCGCCGCCAAACTGGCTGTCGGTTATACGCTTGATGAATTATCTAATGATATAACAGGCGGAAAAACCCCCGCTTCATTTGAACCGTCAATTGATTATGTTGTTACCAAAATTCCACGCTTTAATTTTGAAAAATTTGCTGGTTGTAACGATCGATTAACCACACAAATGAAATCAGTTGGTGAAGTGATGGCCATTGGGCGTACCTTCCAAGAATCAATACAAAAAGCGTTGCGAGGGCTTGAAGTTGGCGCTTCAGGATTTGATCCTAAAATTGATAATTATACTGATGAAAAAAATATCACCAAAATTCGTTATGAGCTCCAAGAAGCGGGCGCTGATCGGATTTGGTATATTGCTGATGCTTTTAGGGCAGGATTGAGCTTAGAAGATATCTTTTTACTTACCAATATTGATCGTTGGTTTTTAGTACAAATTGAAGAGTTGGTTAACCTTGAAAACAAGCTAAAGGAACAATTACTTGCGCAACTTGATCAAGAAACATTATGGCAATTAAAACGTAAAGGTTTTTCAGATTTACGCATCGCCAAACTGCTTAATACCACAGAACAAGCTGTTCGCGATTTACGCCATCAATATCAAATTCACCCTGTTTATAAACGTGTTGATACCTGTGCGGCTGAATTTGCAACAGATACCGCTTATCTTTATTCAACCTATGAGCAAGAGTGTGAAGCTAATCCTCAATTTAGCCGTAAAAAAATTATGATCCTTGGTGGTGGTCCTAATCGGATTGGACAAGGTATTGAGTTTGATTATTGCTGTGTACATGCGGCATTGGCACTGCATGAGGATGGTTATGAGACCATTATGGTTAACTGTAATCCCGAAACGGTTTCACCCGATTACGATACTTCTGACCGCCTCTATTTTGAGCCAGTTACGCTTGAAGATGTGCTTGAAATTGCACATGTTGAAAAACCAGATGGTGTTATTGTGCAATACGGTGGGCAAACACCGTTAAAACTTGCTCGTGCGCTTGAAGCAGCAGGGCTACCAATTATTGGTACCTCACCTGATGCTATAGATAAAGCCGAAGATCGTAAACGCTTTCAAGAAGTCGTCGATAAACTGAAATTAAAACAACCTGTCAACGCCACAGTGACCGATATTAACGAGGCTGTCATTGAAGCAGAAAAAATAGGTTATCCATTAGTGGTTAGACCTTCTTATGTATTAGGAGGTCGAGCAATGGAAATTGTCTATAATGAACAAGATTTAAGGCGTTATTTTAAAACAGCGGTAAGCGAATCAAATAATGCACCAGTCTTACTTGATCACTTTTTAGATGATGCAATTGAAGTTGATATTGATGTAATTGCTGATGGTGAGCAAATCCTGATTGGTGGCATTATGGAACATATTGAACAAGCAGGCATTCACTCTGGTGATTCCGCTTGCTCACTACCAACACACACATTAACTGCAGATATTTTAGACAAACTACGACAACAAGCCAAACAATTAGCACTTGAACTCAATGTAAAAGGTTTAATGAATGGGCAATTTGCGGTGAAAGATAATCAAATTTATTTGATCGAAATCAATCCTCGTGCAGCTCGTACTGTACCTTTTGTCTCAAAAGCAACGGGTTTACCACTGGCGAAAATAGCGGCTCGTGTGATGACGGGGCAATCACTTGCCAAGCAAAATGTGACTAAAGAGGTGATTCCTCCTTATTATTCGGTAAAAGAAGTGGTATTACCGTTTAATAAATTCAGTGGTGTCGACCCAATATTAGGTCCTGAAATGCGCTCAACTGGTGAAGTAATGGGAATTGGTAAAACCTTTGCTGAAGCCTTTGCTAAAGCTCAGCTAGGTAGTTTATCCAATATGAAAAAATCAGGGAAAGCATTATTATCGGTTCGCGATCAGGATAAAACAAGGCTGTTAGAGGTAGCTAAACGGTTAATTACTCATGGGTTTAGTATTGATGCAACTATTGGCACGGCAAAGGTATTACAACAAGCAAATATACCATGCCAAGTCGTAAAAAAAGAAAACGAAGGGCGACCAAATATCCATGACCATATAAAAAATGGCGAATATAGCTATATTCTTAATACCACCTCTGGGCGAGCAGCTATTGAAGCCTCAAAAGTATTACGTCGAAGTGCCATTCAATATAAGGTACATTACGATACCACGATGAATGCTGCTTATGCTACAACTGCAGCGCTAGATTACGATCCGGCACAAACTGTAACGCCATTACAGCAACTTTATTGCTAATCAAAAAGGTAAAGACGAGCGATGCTCGTCTCAGATTGATGACAAAGAGCTCGCTTTTTGGCGAGTTCTTTGATCTAATAGAGAAGAGTCCACTATTAAAAGAAATTCTTCTGTGCTAAAAAAACAACTCCAGCGACACCAGAAAAAATAGAGAAAATCTCGTTAGATGCGCTTGTCCCTCAAAATCACCTTGTTCATAAAATAGCTAAAGTAATTGATTTTGAATTTAATTTACAATAGTCCTTACTTAATCTGACAATATATTTTTCGACTTTAACCAGGCGTTTAATACCATAACTAATGGTTTTATAACGTTCATTTTTACTGGTTAAAAGCACAAAAAGCTTCAATCGGGCTTTCTTCAGTACATTATAAATGGTAGGACGACTGGCCATAAAGCGTTTTGCCAAATCAGTGACCGTTATTTTTTCTTTATGATATAAGCGCCATATCTCTTGTCTGTGATAAGGCGTTAGTTTTGTTTTTTTTATGTATATTCATTACAGTAGTTTCTCAAATTACTGTAAACAACGCGAGGAATTTCTACAAATTATTACTCAGCTCCCAATGAATCACTCATCCGGCGAATGGGATACAAATTGTGACGGAGAATTTGAAACCCATGACAGGAAAATGATAAAGGTGAATGCGCTGAACAAATTATCAATTTACCAAATAAAAGAACTTTTTTGCACTATAACGGTGTGGAATATCCTATAACCACTTCTGTAAAATAAAATTGAATATAAATTTTAATCAGTTTTCAAATAAAAAAACCATATAATAAATTCAGAAAGATACATAAATTAAGAATAATTAAAAACATATTTATGTATTCTTTTTCACCATTTTCTTTAATATAGATTTTTTGAATAAAAAATGGCATTATTTTTGCATATTTTATTTGTTACACAATACTTAATCTTAACTATCGTTATATCAGTGTTAAAAGTTATTTTTAATAAAAAGTCGTAATCTTAATTGTGGTGCATAATTGCACCATATTTGTGCTAGTGATGGAGGGTACGAATTTAAACAAAGCGAAAGTTAATTAATATAAAAATTATAACGTTTTACTAAATCTATATATTAAAAAATACGACATTCTTACCTGTGTTTAAATGTTACAAAATCGGTTTACAGTTAAATAATTGGAGTGATTTTATGAGTAATCTAAGGAAATATAAACATAAATTCTTATTGAGTGCAGGACTAATAACAATGCTTGCGAGTGCACAACTTCATGCTGCTGAAACATTGGTTTATTGTTCAGAGGCTTCGCCTGAAACATTTAATCCACAATTAGCAACAAGTGGTGTATCAATGGATGCAAGTGCAGTTCCTGTTTATAATCGTTTGGTAGAATTTAAATTAGGTACTACCGAAATTGAACCTTCTTTAGCCAAATCTTGGGATATCAGCCAAGATGGTTTAACCTATACTTTTCATTTACGCAATGATGTTAAGTGGCATAGCAATAAAGAATTCAAACCAACACGAAACCTAAATGCTGATGATGTTATTTTTACATTTATGCGACAAAAAGATAAAAATCATCCTTATAACAAAGTTTCTGGTGGACAATATGAATACTTTGAAAGTATGGGATTCCCAGATTTAATCAAAGAAATTAAAAAGATTGATGATCATACTGTTGTATTTGAATTAAACCATCCAGAAGCCCCTTTTTTAGCAGATTTAGCAATGTCATTTGCATCAATCTTATCAGCTGAATATGCTGATGCTATGCTTAAAAAAAACACACCAGAAAAATTAGACTTAGTTCCTGTTGGTACAGGCCCATTTACTTTTGTGCAATACCAAAAAGACTCCAGAATTCTTTATAAAGCAAATCCCGATTATTTTGGTCCAAAAGCCAAACTTGATCGCTTAGTGTTTTCTATTACACCAGATGCCGCAATTCGTTATGCTAAGTTACAAAAAGGCGAGTGTCATGCTATGCCATACCCAAATGTAGCCGATGTTGAACGAATGAAATCGGACAAAAATATTGTTGTTAAAGAAATGGCTGGCGTTAACATTGGCTATTTAGCCTACAATATGGATAAGCCACCACTTAATAATTTAAAAGTCCGCCAAGCATTAAATATGGCCGTGAACAAAGATGCGATTATAAAAGCTGTTTTTCAAGGTGCAGCTGAACCAGCTAAAAACTTTATTCCTCCATCAATGTGGAGTTATAACGATGAAGTGAAAGATTATCCTTATGATCCAGCGCAAGCAAAAGAATTATTAAAATCAGCGGGATTAGAGAAAGGCTTTACTATCAATTTATGGGCAATGCCAGTACAACGTCCATATAACCCAAATGCACGCCGTATGGCCGAAATGATTCAAGCAGATTGGGCTAAAATTGGCGTAACAGCTAAAATTGTTAGTTATGAATGGGGAGAATATCTATCTCGTATTCGTGATGGTGAACATGATGCTGTATTAATGGGCTGGACTGGAGATAATGGCGACCCTGATAACTTTTATTCTGTCTTGATGAGCTGTGATGCGGTTAAAGCGGGTTCAAACTATTCACGCTGGTGTTACAAACCATTTGATGATTTATTGCAACAAGCGCGTATTGAGTCAAATCACGAAAAAAGAGTTGAGCTATATAAACAAGCACAAGTTGAAATGCATAATCAAGCACCTGCATTGATGATTGCGCATTCAATGGTTTATATGCCATTACGCAAAGAAGTTAAAGGCTATATTATGGCGCCTCTGTCATTACATGACTTTAACCAAGTTGCGCTTGAAAAATAGTATTCCTAACGATTAACCACCAATGTGTGGTTAATCACTACGTTGGGTTTTGCTAAATCTAGTACTATAAACATATTTTTTAATAACTAAATAAATTTTATTTATTTTACAAACAGTAATTTAAAAGCAATACGTAAGAGCTACTACATGTTTCAATTTATTCTAAAGCGGTTAGGTGTACTTATTCCAACGTTTATTTGTATCACACTGCTTACTTTTATTTTTGTTCACCTTATTCCGGGTGATCCCGTTATGGTGCTTGCAGGAGAACGAGGTTTAACTCCAGAACGCCATGCAGAATTAATGACTCAACTGGGTTTGGATAAACCACTTTATCATCAATATTTTCAATATATTATAAACATGCTTCATGGCGATTTAGGAATCTCCTTTAAAAGCCAAATTCCAGTATGGGATGAATTTGTACCCCGATTTAAAGCAACGTTTGAACTTGGATTTTGCGCAATGCTGTTTGCAGTTAGTTTTGGGATCCCAATCGGTGTTCTTGCCGCAGTGAAACGTGGTTCAATATTTGATCACACAGCAATAGGACTATCTTTAACAGGTTACTCCATGCCAATTTTTTGGTGGGGGATGATGCTGATCATGTTAGTCTCAGTACACTTAAATTTAACCCCAGTATCTGGTCGTGTTAGTGATATGCTTTTCTTAGATGAAAGTAATCCTTTAACCGGATTTATGTTAATAGATACTTTATTATGGGGTGAAACAGAAGATTTTATCGATGCAGTTACTCACTTAATTTTACCTGCCATTGTATTAGGAACCATTCCATTAGCAGTAATTGTCCGCATGACTCGTTCTTCTATGTTAGAAGTATTGAGTGAAGATTATATTCGAACAGCACGAGCTAAAGGCGTTAGTAGAATGCGAATCGTCCTTGTTCATGCATTGCGTAATGCAATGATCCCTGTTGTAACCGTTATCGGTTTACAAGTTGGTACAATGCTTGCCGGCGCCATATTGACCGAAACTGTCTTTTCATGGCCAGGAATTGGTCGTTGGTTAATTGAAGCGCTACAGCGTCGAGATTACCCCGTTGTACAAAGTGGCGTTTTAATTGTTGCGGTCATAATTATTTTAGTGAATTTATTAGTTGATATGTTGTACGGGGTTATTAACCCACGTATTAGACATAAATAAGAGTGTTTTTACAGATGAATAAACAGGTTATTACTGAACCAACCAATACGCAAGACATTAGTTTAGCCGTACCTAAACCATTAACGCCTATGCGTGAGTTCTGGTTCTATTTTTCAAAAAATAAAGGTGCAGTCGTTGGACTAGTCTTTATTATTATTGTTGTATTACTAGCTATCTTTGCCAATTTTGTTGCACCACATTCCCCTTCTGAACAATTTAGAGATGCATTACTAACACCACCCGTTTGGATGAAAGATGGCAGTTGGCAATTTATTTTAGGAACTGATGATGTGGGACGAGATATCCTATCCAGACTCATTTATGGTGCCCGTTTATCTTTATTAGTCGGTTGCTTAGTAGTCATTATCTCATTGATTTTAGGGATTACATTAGGATTAATTGCTGGTTATGTAGGTGGTTTTTTAGACAATGTAATTATGCGTGCAGTGGATATCATGCTTGCATTACCAAGTTTACTACTTGCACTTGTATTAGTTGCAATATTTGGTCCATCAATTATTAACGCTTCAATAGCATTAGCTTTTGTTGCATTACCACATTATGTTCGCTTAACACGCGGAGCAACGATTGCTGAAATTAATAAAGATTATGTGATCGCCTCACGAGTTGCTGGGGCGGGACCCTTACGACAAATGTTTATCAACATCCTACCAAACTGCTTAGCACCATTAATTGTACAAGCTTCATTAGGATTTTCGAACGCAATTTTAGACATGGCTGCATTAGGTTTTTTAGGCATGGGCGCACAACCACCAACACCAGAATGGGGAACAATGCTTGCTGACGTATTGCAATTTGCACAATCAGCATGGTGGGTCGTTACCTTTCCTGGTTTAGTAATTTTAATGACAGTGTTAGCTTTCAACTTAATGGGAGATGGTTTGCGAGACGCACTTGATCCTAAATTGAAACAGTAATGGAGATACAGTCATGGCACTATTAGAAGTAAAAGAATTATCTGTTCAATTTGGTGGATTTAAAGCAGTAGATCACATTAGTTATGACGTTGAGCAAGGGCAAGTTGTTGGTATTGTTGGTGAATCAGGTTCAGGAAAATCAGTGAGTTCACTCGCCATAATGGGATTAATTGATTTTCCCGGTAAAGTCAATGCAAATGCATTACACTTTGATGGCAAAGATCTTCAACAAATCTCAACTAAAATGCGCCGTAAAATTGTAGGTGCAGATGTGGCAATGATCTTTCAAGATCCGATGACTAGCTTAAACCCATGTTTTACCATAGGTTACCAAATCATTGAAACATTAAAAATCCACCAAGGTGGCAGTAAAAAAGAGCTCAAAGCAAGAGCGATTGAATTGCTTAAATTAGTAGGAATTCCTGATGCTGAAAATCGATTAAAGGTTTATCCGCACCAGTTATCTGGCGGAATGAGCCAACGAGTAATGATTGCAATAGCCATTGCATGCAATCCAAAACTCTTAATTGCTGATGAACCAACAACAGCACTAGATGTCACAATTCAAGGGCAAATTATTGAGTTATTACTTGAGTTGCAACGCAAAAATAATATGGCATTAATTCTTATTACTCATGACTTAGCGTTAGTTTCTGAGGCTGCACAAAAAATTATTGTAATGTATGCTGGACAGGTGGTTGAAATAGGCGATGCTGAAATTATCTTTAAAAAACCATTACACCCTTACACACAGGCACTATTACGATCACTGCCTGAGTTCACTCAAGACAAAGAGCGATTAGCATCATTATCAGGCGTTGTACCAGGAAAGTATGATCGACCAACAGGCTGTTTACTCAACCCTCGTTGTCCTTATGCTACTGAACATTGTTATACCCAAGAACCAGCACTAGTTAGCTATGGTGAAACTAGAAAAGTAAAATGTCATTATCCACTATCAAGCGAAGGGATACCACAATATGAACAATAATATGGAAAATAATGAATTACTGCTTGATGCCCGAAACTTGACAAAATATTATCATGTTAAAACGGGACTTTTTTCTGAAACCAAGCAAGTTAAAGCCGTTGACGGTGTATCTTTTACATTAGACAAAGCTAAAACACTTGCGGTTGTCGGTGAATCAGGTTGTGGTAAATCCTCATTAGCAAGATTACTAACAATGATTGAAAAACCCACATCTGGAAAAATTTATTTTAAAAATCAGAATTTGTTGGATAATGATCAACAAGCTCAAAAATTGCGTCGCCAAAAAATTCAAATCGTTTTCCAGAATCCATACTCATCATTGAACCCCCGCAAAAAAATCGGTTCCATATTAGAAGAGCCTCTAATTATTAATACTGATCTAACAGCAAATGATCGTAAAGCAAAAGTACTATCAATGATGCAAAAAGTTGGATTAAAAGAAGAGTTTTATAACCGTTATCCCCATATGTTTTCAGGAGGACAACGTCAACGCATTGCTATCGCAAGAGGTTTAATGCTTGATCCCGAAATAGTAGTTGCTGATGAACCTGTTTCAGCATTAGACGTTTCTGTACGAGCACAAGTGCTAAATTTGATGATGGATCTACAGCAAGACCTAGGTTTATCTTATATTTTTATTTCTCATGACCTTTCCGTCGTTGAACACATTGCTGATGACGTAATGGTAATGTATTTGGGTCGTTGCGTTGAACAAGGACGAAAAGATGAAATCTATCGTAACCCTAAACATCCATATACTCAGGCACTATTATCAGCAACCCCAAGATTAAATCCTGATCTTAGACGAGATAGAATTAAATTAGAAGGTGAATTACCAAGTCCGCTAAATCCACCTATGGGTTGTGCGTTTAATGCTCGATGCCGTTTAGCATTTTCACGTTGTACAACAGAACAACCACAGCTTATTAATTATAATGAACATAAAATTGCGTGTTTCTGTATAGAGGAAAATAATAAAGGTGACAGTTAATTCTGTCACTAAATTAGATACTAAATCTATCCATTGCATTTTTCTTTTCTTAGAAGATAACAAATTGTCATATTAATAGTTTTGTGCTAGTTTCGTACTCATTATTAACTTACAACCGCGATAGCCCTAAGATTACTTATGTCCAATTCATCAGCTAAAAAAGTCGCTTTTGCCGCCTTTATTGGTACGACCATTGAATGGTATGATTTTTATATCTATGCCTTGGCATCAGTATTAATATTTGGTCAGCTTTTTTTTCCTGATGATAATCAATTTGTGCAAATCTTAGGATCTTTTGCCACCTTTGCCGTGGGATTTTTATCACGTCCTTTAGGAGCGTTACTATTTGGTCATATTGGTGATCGTTTGGGGCGTAAAAAATCGTTAATTACTACGTTGGTTTTAATGGGGTGTGCCACCACCTGTGTTGGTTTATTACCCTCTTATCAACAAGCAGGCATTTTATCACCAATTTTATTAGTTACATTACGCATATTACAAGGGATTGCGGTTGGTGGTGAATGGGGCGGTGCCGTGCTTATGACCAATGAACATGCCCCCAAAGGGTTGAAAAACTTCTTTTCCTCCTTTGCACAGTGGGGAAGCCCAGCAGGAAATATTTTAGCATTATTGGTCTTTTCTTATATTATCCGTTCACCTATAGCTGAGCTTATTAATAGTGGCTATTGGCGTATTCCATTTTTAGCCAGTTCTATTTTATTAATTATTGGCATTATTGCTAGAGTCACCTTAACCGAGTCACCTGTCTTTATCGAATCATGCAAAAAGCAAGCAAACTTAAAGCAAGAATCAACGCCAGTTATTGAAGTTTTTAAAAAATCAACACCGCTATTAATTTTAGGCATTGGCGCTAATGTATTGTCATTTAGTGGAATATTTTCTAATACATTAATGATTGGCTATACCACTATTGCACTAGGTATTGAAAACAAGATAATTGTTGATGCCCTGTTTTGGATTGCGATTGTGCATTTTGTTGTGCAACCTTTTATTGCCTATTTTTCAGAAAAATACTCGGCAACACGATTTTTAATTTGTTCGGCAATCTTAGCAATGGGATCGGTATTTTTATTATTCCCAATCATTCAGATAGGCACAAAAAATAGCTTTATTATTGGTATTTCGCTCAACGTAATTTGCTACAGTGGCTTTTATGGCGTAATAGCGGGCTATTTAAGTCGAGTTTTTCCTACCAGAATACGTTACACAGGGTTATCTATCAGCTATCAAGGTTGCGCTGCCATTTTTGGTAGCCTAATTCCGATGATAGGGGCATATATTATTTATACTTACAAAACTTTTTGGATACCATTAGCCTTGTTTTATTGTTGTTTAGCATTGATATCTATTATCTGTATCTATCTCCTAAACCGCTATCATTACTATGACGAATAATAAGGCAAACATATGAAAACAGTATTATCAATTCAATCAAATGTTGTTTATGGTTATGCCGGTAACAAGGTATCGACATTAGCCATGCAACTACAAGGCGTTGAAGTTATGCCGATCCATACCGTGCAATTATCCAGTAATACGGTTTATCCTCATTATGATGGCATAGTGCTTGGTGCTAAACAAATTACACGAATAGTTAATAGTCTAGAAAAAATTGGGGTTTTAAAGTCTATTGACGCCATTATTTCGGGCTATATTGGTCTTGCTGAACAAGGCGAAGAAATCTTAGAAGCAGTCAACAAAATTAAATACTATAATCCTAATGCTATCTATGTTTGTGATCCTGTTATGGGGGGCGATATTAATAAAGGTAGTTCACTGCCACAAGGTATTATTGATTTCTTCACTAAGCAAGCGGTTAAACAAACCGACTATATCACACCAAATTTATTAGAATTACAAATACTTTCTGATATCGAAATTAAAAAATTTAACGATGTACTAAATGCAATAAAAAAACTACAAAAACAGAATATTAAGGCTATATTAGTAAAAAATTTGGTGCACGCTGGCAAAACAACCGACCTATTTGAAATGGTGTTAGCAACACCAACCCAAAACTATCATCTTGCCCGCCCACTATATGACTTTCCACATCGTCCATTAGGTGTGGGTGATTTAATTTGTAGCTTGTTTACAGCGCATCTAATTAATGGGAAATCCCAATTAATGGCGTTTGAATTAGCCGCCAATACCGCTAATCACGTGCTAGAGATCACCAAACAAAAAGAGGCTCGAGAATTGGCAATTATTGATGCTCAAGCGTGGATTAAAAAGCCAGATTTGCGGTATCGGGGGATGGAATTGATGTTATAAAAGAATATCATTTCTATGTTATTCTTCTAAACAATAAGTATTTTGTAACTACCCCCTAAAATAGTACAGCAAAAAAGTAGAAAATTCTCTATGATAAAAGTAAAAGAGGATTTAATGATGAAAAAAATGACTGAACATCAAATCGTCGCTATTTTAAAAGAAGCTGAAGCGGGTATTCCGGTTAAAGAACTGTGCCGTAAATATGGCGTGGGTAATTCAACTTTCTATAAATGGCGAGAAAAATACGGCGGAATGGAAACTTCGGATATCAAACGCTTAAAGGAGCTGGAGGCTGAAAATCGCAAGCTTAAGCAGATGTTTGCCGAACTGAGCTTAAAATCCCAGCTTCAGGAAGAAATCATAAAAAAGCTTTAGTGCCCACAAAGGCACGTAAAACGTGGGCACAGCAACTACAACAAAATCATTCAGTTACTATTACTATGAGTTGTGCCATTGTTGGCTTAAGCCGTTGTGCTTACTATTATAAACCTAAGTTACCGGATGATTCAGTGATTATTTCGGTGTTGAATGCTATCACGGAAAGGCATTTACGCTGGGGTTTTCCTAAATGTTTTAATCGTATCAGAAAGCTCGGCTATAAATGGAATCATAAACGGGTATATCGGGTGTATTGTGAATTAAAGCTTAA
>NZ_LZHI01000048.1:0-486 GCF_001690385.1 Gilliamella sp. Choc6-1 | reverse complement strand
TCACCATCGACACTGTCAATTTTTATATCCTGCTTGGCGGCCATGTTGAGGTTGGCGTTTTGGGCTTGCACCACAATATCGCCTTGGTTGGCAAACAGTTTCATGCCTGATTTGTGGGCAAATAAGCCCATCGCTTCGCCCGATGAGAGGGTAAGGTTTTTTAAGGCGGCAATGTCAGTTTGGTTTTCACTGGTTAAAGTAACGCTGTTGCCGGTGGAGAGTTGAATGTTTTGTGGACTGGTTAAGGCAATGCCTTCTTGGGCATAGGCAAGTATGCCGCTTTGGGTCAGTTGGCTTAATGTTTTGTTAAGTTGTTCTTGGCTGTCAGTGTCTGCACCGTGGGCTTCAGACTGAGTAGCCGCATTTTGTAGGGCTTTGGCAATGGATAGCGCATTTTCAAGCTGGGTAATGGCGGCTTGCATGTCGAGCTGTTTGCCTTGCGCTTTCGGCTCGGTTTGGGTGGTTAAGTATAATCCCCGTGCAGCT
>NZ_LZHI01000047.1:0-2639 GCF_001690385.1 Gilliamella sp. Choc6-1 | reverse complement strand
ACACCATAAATAAGTAGGGCAAAGCTCACGCTAATACGAAAGTAAAAGACAATATTTTTTGTTTAGGTACATTCGAATATTTATATCTTTTTGAATTTAAATTAAAAATTGGTGTTTCTTGGTGGAGCGATAGAAATTGGAAAAAGCCTACTTACGACTTATTAAAAATCAATAAGTTAAAAATCTTTAAAAATTTAAAAAATCTGGTAGAATTTGTTGGTCGCTATAACTGTAAATAAAACAGATAGCTACAATTAGAGTGTTCCCTGTATACACAGGGATAAACCGCAGCATATTTTTACGTTTTTGCTGGCGTTTTCGTGTTCCCTGTATACACAGGGATAAACCGTTCGGCCACTTCGGTTAATTTAAAATCAACATGTGTTCCCTGTATACACAGGGATAAACCGGTGGTGCAGAGGCTGTCATTCCTTTAACGAAAGTGTTCCCTGTATACACAGGGATAAACCGCTGATTTTCGCCGGAACTAACTTTATATCGCGCGTGTTCCCTGTATACACAGGGATAAACCGACAGAAAAATACGAGATCGCTAAAGTCAAAATGTGTTCCCTGTATACACAGGGATAAACCGGAAAAAATGGTTTTACACGTGATAATCCACAAGTGTTCCCTGTATACACAGGGATCCCCCCTTTATCTTAATGCGAAAACCCTAACCCCACTTAATTGATAAAATTTTAAGTGGGCTTAAAAGCAGCAACCTAAAAAAACATGACTCACTAAGCTTATCTTAAATTTCAATAAATTAACTTCAGTTAAATATTGCAAATTGTGTAAAAATCGTGTAATTTTTATGCCCAATTTTAGTTATCATTATTGATTATTAAAATTACCGATAAAAGCAGATAAATATGACAAAACTAAATAAAAATAAGTAGCAAGGTAGTATAGTTAAGGATGTCTCGGTTGTTAGTATATCAAATGCCCACATTATGCAGCATGATATTCATTCATTTGCATTGGTTTATTCACAATAAATTTGATTATTGTCCCTTACGGTTTGGTTTTCTAATAAAAACAAAGCAATCACGCTATCAATGTAACAATCCTCAACGCCAGATTTATGGCTATCTATTCATGCCCCCCTTAAAACAACTAATCATTAATCCATTTAATGGGGTAAAACGCACTTATTAAATTGAATGAGAACAATAATAAGGGAAAAAAATGGTAAAACATTTAGATAAAATAGTCGAACAAGCAGGACAAGCAGGGAAAGATTTGCTTAGCCAATTAACCAATAAAGTTAGCCATAACCGTTATACACTAACCATTGATGAACTCAGCGCTCCTATATCGGTGTTAAACGTCAAAGGCGAAGAGGCCTTAAACCAGCTGTGGCATTACACCATTACTTTTACCAGTGCCAATAAAACCCTATCTACCGATGCTTTTTTAAACCAACCGGCTACTTTCTCATTTAATTCTGTTGTAAGCGATGCGCTCAGTTCTGCAATCCGTGCCTTGGGTGATTTTACCAATGATAAAAGCACCCGCAAGGTTTATGGTATTATCACCGAGTTTAGCCAATTATCGGTGAATAAAGAAGAAGCGCATTATCAAGTGGTCTTATCGCCACGACTGGCTAGACTAACGTTAAACCGCAACTGTGCCATATTCCAGAACCAAAGCGTAGTAAGCGTGGTTGAACAAATACTTAGAAGCCACGGACTTAATGGCATAGACTACCGCCTTGAACTTAAAGAGCACTACCCAGCCAGGGAATTTATCACCCAATGGCAAGAAAGCGATTTTGAATTTATACAACGCTTAATGGCGGATGTGGGTATCTGGTTTCGCTTTGAAAGCCATGCCGAGCACGACTGCGACGTAATGGTGATAAGCGATTACGAACAAGGTTATGACCAAGTTGCCCATATTGATTACAAATTACCCAGCGGCACCTTGGACGGTGGCACTGAAAGCGTTTGGGATATTAGCATGCACAGCCAAACGGTGGCATCATCGGTTAAAGTGAAAGATTACAACTACCGTGATGCCAAAGCCAACTTACTTAGCGAGGTCAATAGCCAACCCGATGACCGCACCACTAACGGCACCGACTACCGTTATGGCGAGCACTATCAATATGCAGGTAGTGCCAGTGTCAGTTCAGGTAGTCAAAAAAATAGCCCCAACAAAATTTATAAAAATATTCAAAGTGAGCAAAATGGGGGGATGAGCGAGAATAACGATGATGCACAAAATAAGGATAATGATTACCACCTTAATAGCACCCCAGAAAGTGGCAATTGGTACGCACGTATTCGCCATGAACAAGCAATCAGTGAACAAATAATTATCCGAGGCAAAAGCAACCGTTATAACCTTGCTCCTGGGCAACTCATTAGCCTTAATGGCGCCCCGCTGATTGATATTGATGAAGGCATTATTATTTTAAGTGTTACGGGCAGCGGCAGCCGCACTGATGCTTACCAGCTCAGTTTTACTGCGATACCTTTTAAGGTATTAAAACCGTATCGCCCAGCGCCCCTTGCTTGGCCACAAGTCAGTGGCACCTTACCGGCACGGGTCACCAGTCCCGATAATGACACCTATGGCTATATTGATACCCAAGGGCGCTACCGGGTTAAATTTAACTTTGACCTAACAGAT
>NZ_LZHI01000046.1:0-105607 GCF_001690385.1 Gilliamella sp. Choc6-1 | reverse complement strand
TGCTCCACCGCTTGTGCGGGCCCCCGTCAATTCATTTGAGTTTTAACCTTGCGGCCGTACTCCCCAGGCGGTCGATTTATCGCGTTAGCTTCGGAGCCCATCACTCTAGGCAACAAACTCCAAATCGACATCGTTTACAGCGTGGACTACCAGGGTATCTAATCCTGTTTGCTCCCCACGCTTTCGCATCTCAGCGTCAGTATCTGTCCAGAAGGCCGCCTTCGCCACCGGTATTCCTCCACATCTCTACGCATTTCACCGCTACACGTGGAATTCTACCTTCCTCTACAATACTCCAGATAACCAGTTTTAAATGCAATTCCTAGGTTGAGCCCAGGGATTTCACACCTAACTTAATTATCCGCCTACATGCCCTTTACGCCCAGTCATTCCGATTAACGCTCGCACCCTCCGTATTACCGCGGCTGCTGGCACGGAGTTAGCCGGTGCTTCTTCTGTAACTAACGTCAATTCTAGGCACTTTTCATACCCAAAACTTCCTCACTACCGAAAGTACTTTACAACCCGAAGGCCTTCTTCATACACGCGGCATGGCTGCATCAGGGTTCCCCCCATTGTGCAATATTCCCCACTGCTGCCTCCCGTAGGAGTCTGGACCGTGTCTCAGTTCCAGTGTGGCTGGTCATCCTCTCAGACCAGCTAGAGATCGTCGCCTTGGTAAGCCTTTACCCCACCAACTAGCTAATCCCATATGGGTTCATCAAATGGCGCACGTCCTCGCGGAACCGTACTTTGGTCTCTCAACTTTATGCGGTATTAGCAGTCGTTTCCAACTGTTGTCCCCCTCCATCTGGCAGATCCCCATACATTACTCCCCCGTCCGCCACTCGTCATCAAGTGCAAGCACTTATGTTACCGTTCGACTTGCATGTGTTAAGCCTGCCGCCAGCGTTCAATCTGAGCCATGATCAAACTCTTCAATTTAAAGTTTGATGCTCAATAACTGTCTCTGACATATTCAAATGAATCTTCAGTGTCACTTATCAAGACTTCTTAATCTTTTTAGTCCGTAGACTTTAATTCTTCGTCTCGCAAGTGCCCACACAGATTGTCTGTTTCTTCTTTTTAAAGAGCTAACAGCTTCCAATTCTCAATCAACTTTTCGTTAATCATCTTTGCTGTCTCAAGGGCTGCGTATGTTACGCTACACCTTTTTATTCGTCAAGATCTTTTTTTAAAATTTTTGACCTTGTTCACCAACTCTATTCCCGTCCAATTTCGATGACGTCGTGTCAGTGGGTGCGCATTATAGGGACTTCTTTTTTTTTAGCAAGCAAAAAAGATAAAATATTTATTTAGTCGTGTAATTTTTAATCTCATTAAACTTTAATAGTATGATATTTATTAAGATGATAATCAGATAGTTTTTTAATCAACTTTTCTACAGACTGAGTATAAGCTGTGCTTAATACAATATTTTCTGACGTAGAAAGAATTATTTGGTTTAGTTTATATTTATCATTTAGCAAATTATAGACCCTTGTTGCAATCGCATATCCCGAATCTATTAAGTTCGCCTGAGGAAAAAGCATCTGTAGTTCTGTTTTAATAAAAGGATAATGGGTACAACCTAATACTATTGTATCAGGGATTGTTTGTAGGCCAAGCCAAGGTTGCATTAGTTCTTTCAGCCGCTCCATATTTACAATAATGCCCTGTAATTTATTTTCGGCTATAAGCGCTAATTCTGATAATCCTAATAATTTAACAGTACAATGCGCAGCAAATTGCTGTATTAAATTGGTTATGTAAGTTCTTTCAACGGTTGCTTTTGTTGCTAATAATCCTATACATTTATTTTTAGTAAGTAAGCTAGCAGGTTTAACAGCTGGTACAACTCCAATAATAGGAAAAGAAAATTTAGCGCGCAAACTAGGCAAACAAATAGTACTAGCTGTATTACAAGCGATAACTGCTAAATCAATTGGATAAAATTTAGTAACAGCCTCAATGACAGAGTTTACCCTATTAATTAAAAAATCTGATGATTTATCTCCATAAGGAAACATTTCATTATCAAACATGTAGATATAATGTGCATTAGGTATTTTATTGTAAATTTCATTATAAACAGATAAACCACCAATACCTGAATCAAATATTAACACTGAAGGCGATTGTTTTACGATATTCATTTTAGCTATAGGAAATTAAATAATAAATTAGAAACGCTTCATATCGTAAATTGATTAAAAATTAATGCAAGTATTTTACTCAAGCTGATATGGTATTTAGTTCTGAAAATTATAAACTAGACGTCTAGACGGTAAAACTGCTAAAATAAATATATTAAGGCTAAATATTATATTTTAAGCATTATGCAGGAATTAAATTAAGAAGGTATTCTATGTCAGAATTTCTATTTACTTCAGAATCTGTTTCAGAAGGTCATCCAGATAAAATTGCCGATCAGATATCTGATGCTGTACTTGATGCAATTTTAAAACAAGATCCAAAGGCTCGTGTTGCTTGTGAAACATATGTAAAAACCGGTATGGCTTTAGTTGGTGGAGAAATCACTACTTCAGCTTGGGTAGACATTGAAGAATTAACTCGAAAAACAATTAATGACATTGGATATACCAGTTCAGAAATGGGATTTGATGCAAATTCATGTGCGGTACTCAATGCCATTGGCAAACAATCTCCTGATATTAATCAAGGGGTTGATCGAAATAATCCTCTAGAACAAGGTGCTGGAGACCAAGGTATTATGTTTGGTTATGCTACAAATGAAATGCCAAATTTAATGCCTGCAGCTATAAGCTATGCTCATGACTTAATGCGCCGCCAAGCAAAAGTTAGAAAAAATGGTACACTTCCTTGGTTAAGACCTGATGCAAAAAGCCAAGTCACATTAATTTACCAAGATGGTCAGATAAAAGGTGTTGATACAATCGTTTTATCAACTCAGCATTCAGAAGACATTGAGCAAACAGCATTACATGAAGCCGTCATGGAAGAAATCATTAAACCAACATTGCCCGCCGAATGGCTAACACCTAGAACAAAATACTTTATTAATCCAACTGGACGTTTTGTTATTGGTGGCCCAATGGGTGACTGTGGACTAACTGGACGCAAAATCATTGTAGATACATACGGCGGAGCAGCTCATCACGGTGGAGGCGCTTTTTCTGGAAAAGATCCTTCAAAAGTTGACCGCTCAGCAGCTTATGCCGCACGTTATGTTGCAAAAAATATTGTTGCGGCAGGACTCGCTGACAGATGTGAATTACAAATATCTTATGCAATTGGTATTGCCAATCCTACATCAATCTATGTCAATACTTTCGGCACAGAAAAAACACATCACGATAAAATCGTATCACTTATTAAAGAATTTTTTGATTTAAGACCTTATGGATTGATTCAAATGCTTGATCTAATTCAACCAATCTATCAACAAACTGCAAGTTACGGTCATTTTGGTCGAGATATATTTCCTTGGGAAAAAACTGATAAAGCGGCACTATTACGTGATGCAGCAGGATTATAAACGCATACCAATTTATTTACATAATCAAACTATGGCTTGTTTAAGAACTCATTTAATACAAGCCAATCAACGTCTACATTCCCAATATAAAGAGCCCAAGATCATTTATAAACCCAAAGGCAGTATTGCTGGTAGTGCCTTTTTAACACGTTGGGAAATTCAACTTAATTCGATTATGTTGCTAGATAATGGTACTCAATTTATTGAGGAAGTTGTGCCTCACGAATTAGCACATCTCATTGCCTTTAAAGAGTTTGGCAAAGTAAAACCACATGGTAAAGAATGGCAATATATTATGTCAGAAATATTAGGAAAAATCCCTGCAACAACTCACCGTTTTCCTATTCAACGCAATACTTATTTATACTACTGCAGTTGTCAACAACATCAATTAACCTCAATAAGACACAACAAAATTCAAAATAATAAAACTAGTTATTTATGTCGTAAATGCGGTACTATACTCAAACTTAAAAGTGCCATTTAGTACTAAGATATTATATGTGTAAGTTAGATTTTCATTTTTACAAAAGTTCGTTATTAATTCTCACTCTTGGCATTATCCTATATATTACGGGAAATTGGTTCATACCTTTATACAATGGAATGACGGTTGTAGTGATTGAACATATTCAATCTCTCTTCTTATTATTTATGTGCTGTTATACCTATTATTATGCAAAACGAGTATCTGAACATTCTGAGCTTTATAGATTTTGGATTTGGACAATTTTCTGGTGGTTTATGCTTTTTGGTCGAGGAATTAGTTGGGGAAGAGACTTTTTCCCTGAGGTACCTCGTTTCTATTATAAAATCATTGCGAGTATATTAATAGCGATCCCAATACTAAGTATATTTTTACCCACCATTCGCCCAGAAATTGCTCGTCGCTACAAATACGAAAAAATACCATTTTGGCATATATTCTTTGCTTTTTTATTCTTAGGTATAGCTGATATTGCTGAACATCGCCGTATTGGACATGAATTTTTAGTTATAACAAAAGAGCGAAAAGATCTCATTGAAGAATTAATGGAAATTCCTTGTCTTCTTTGTTTATCCTTAATAACCTTTTATATGCAAAAAAATGAAAAAAAGAGAGTAGATTCCCTATGCTAAGCTACCGCCACAGTTACCATGCAGGAAATCATGCAGATGTATTAAAACATATTGTTTTAACATTATGTATTGAATCATTAAAGGAAAAAGAAAAGCCTTTTTTATATTTAGATACACACTCGGGGGCTGGACGATATCTATTAAGAAGTGAGCATGCAGAAAAAACGGGTGAATATTTATCAGGAATTAATTTACTATGGCAACAATCTAATATTCCTGAATTGCTTAATACATACATATCGGTACTAAGACGCTATAATCCTTTTGAGGAAATAAAATATTATCCTGGTTCACCATTAATTGCGAAGCAATTATTACGTGAACAAGACAAGCTCAACCTTACAGAGTTACACCCAACTGATTACCCTTTATTAAAACAAGAATTTAGTAAAGATAAACGAACAAAAGTTTTACGTGAAGATGGATTTTCCCAATTAAAATCAAAGTTACCTCCACTATCTCGTCGTGGAATAATATTGATTGATCCTTCTTATGAAATTAAAGACGATTATCAAAAAATCCCTGCAGCATTATTTGAAGCATATAAACGTTTTGCAACAGGTGTTTACTTAATTTGGTATCCTGTGGTATCTCGCACACAAACGGAAAAGATGATTAATGGCATTATTGATTTAGGTATTAAACGAATTTCACAATTCGAACTTGCTATAAAACCAGATAATGATCAAAAAGGCATGACAGCATCTGGAATGATAGTTATAAATCCGCCATGGAAATTATATGACCAGATGCAAAAAATTATGCCATGGTTAAAAAATATTTTAGATATAGAAAAAACAGGTAATTTCTCAATAAAACAATTAACTTCAGAATAACTTTTACTATTTAAAAATGCGAGCCGATCTCGCACTTTTAAATAAACTAAATTAGTCGTTATCAAATGTTTAATCATAAAGCTTTTAAATCAATAATTTTTATTAGTAAATCTCTAAGAAAAAAAATGACAAGAAAATATATAAATCCATAAAATAACAGTTAATAATAGAGATAAGAAAACTGCAGCAGAACCATAATCTTTAGCTCTTCCCGATAATTCGTGTCTTTCACTACCAATTCGATCTACAACACACTCAATTGCACTGTTAAGGAGTTCTATAATCATCACAACACCGATAGAACCTAGTAATAAAATTCGTTCATAAATTGAAAAATCTATTAACATTACAATTATATAAGCTATAACCAACAGAATTAATTCTTGTCGAAAAGCTATCTCATACTTAATCGCTGATTTAAAGCCTTTCAGAGAATATTTGGTTGCATTAATCAAACGTTGCAACCCCGTTGCTTTTTCCATAATGATATTCCAAAGTAAGATTATCTTACATAACCATAATTCATTAGACGTTGAAATCTTCTTTCAAGCAGCACTGATAATTCGATATTTCCAAGTTCATCAAGATCACTTATCAGCTGTTTTTTTAGTGAATCTGATACTGCCACATAATCACGATGAGCACCACCAAGTGGTTCGGGTATCACTGAATCAATAAGATTTAATTTCAATAATTTATCTGCTGTCATATTCATTGCTTCAGCTGCGACTGGTGCTTTATCAGCACTTTTCCATAAGATAGAAGCACAACCTTCAGGAGAAATAACAGAATAAGTACTATATTGAAGCATATTCACTTTGTCAGCAACTCCAATGGCAAGTGCCCCCCCTGAGCCACCCTCACCAATAACAGTACAAATTGTTGGAACTTTTAGTCGTGACATTTCCCGCAAGTTCCGAGCAATTGCTTCAGCCTGACCTCGTTCTTCAGCACCAATCCCTGGATAAGCTCCTGGGGTATCGATAAATGTAATTATCGGTAATTTAAAACGTTCTGCTAACTCCATTAGTCTTAATGCTTTACGATAACCTTCTGGTGCTGGCATACCAAAATTACGATAAATTTTCTGCTTTATTTCACGACCCTTTTGATGACCAATAACAATCACAGGACGTTCATCAATACGTGCAACTCCACCAACAATCGCTTTGTCATCAGCATAAGCTCTATCTCCAGCTAATTCATCGAAATCAGTAAAAATTTCTTTAATATAATCTAATGTATAGGGCCTATTTGGATGTCTGGCTAATTGTGCAACTTCCCACGGTGATAAGTTCGCAAATATTTTTCTTGTTAACTCACGGCTTTTTTGATTCAATTGTTTAATTTCTTTATCTAAATTAATATCTAATTCAACTTGTTGTGAATCAATATTCTTTAAGGAATTAATTTTTGCTTCTAATTCCGCTATCGGCTTTTCAAACTCAAAAAAATTACTCATAACGATTATGATTGCCTCTTAATTATTTTGTATTTTCCTAAAATACGCTATCTAATACAGTATACTGGCTAATTCTTAAGATAAAATTAAGACAATTCTACTATGTAATACTTATCAAAGTCACCTAGATTTATCACTTATTAATTTTGGCACTTCAAGATAGCGCTACTTCTATATATATTACAGTATATTCATTATTGCGTTATTCGTTTTATAAACGAAAACATTAAAATACGAATAATTTTGTATCACGTTATACTAAAACTCAAATTCAATTCGGTCATTGCCAAGTATTGTTTTTAATTCAAGAATTAATGCATCTTCTGGGACAATTTTCCATGTAGCACCAAACTCAATACGCACAACAGAATCATCTCGATGATAATATAAATTTACAGGCACATTCCCATGACGATAAGGTTCAAATATTTGTTGCAAACGCTGCAACATTGCACGTTCGGCTTCATTTTCAGTTAAAGTAATAGCCAATCCTTTAACATATTTAGCTCGAGCATCTTTTAAATCAACAATTTCTCGCGCTGTCAATTTGAATCCTCCATTAAAATCATCATAGCTAACTTGCCCCATGACTATTAAAATCTTATCTTTAATTAATAAATGCCCAAACTTTTCTAAAGAATCTGCAAACAGCATACCATCAATACGGCCAGAACGATCATCTAAAGTAAATAAACCGATTTTATTACCTTTTTTAGTGATTCTAACTTTAGCATCAACAACAATACCTGCAAAAGTAGCTATTTTTCCCCAACCAGTTGGTGAAGCTTCATTAATTCGTAACCCTCCAGCATAACGACTCAATTCTTTTAAATATTGAGTAACTGGGTGTCCCGTTAGGTAGAGTCCTAAAGTATCGCGTTCACCATCAAGTAAGACTTTCTCCGGCAATTCGGGGACAGCTGCATAAGCATGTTCAACTTGCTCTGGTTCTTCAGCTAAAACACCAAACATATCTTCTTGTCCGATATTTTGAGCTTTAGCATATTGTTCAGCTGCTTGTATCGCATCATTAATACTATGTAAAATAGCAGCTCGATGAGGACCCAATTTATCAAAAGCACCTGCCATAGTAAGTTTTTCAAGTACTCTACGATTAATTTTTTTCATATCAGTTCGAGCACAAAGTTCGAATATATTTTTGAAATACCCACCGCTATTACGAGCTTCAACAATAGCTTCAATTGGACCTTCTCCAACCCCCTTTATAGCACCGATACCATATATAATTTCGCCCTTTTCATTAACATGAAAATGATACAATCCACTGTTAATATCTGGTGGGTTAATTTTTAATCCCATGCGTAGACATTCATCAACAAGGCCAACAATTTTATCGGTGTTATCCATATCAGCAGTCATAACTGCAGACATAAACTCGGCAGGATAGTGCGTTTTTAACCATAACGTTTGGTAAGAAACAAGCGCATAAGCTGCTGAATGAGATTTATTAAATCCATATCCAGCAAATTTTTCAACCAGATCAAATATTCGCATTGATAGTTCTCCATCAATGCCTTGTTTTTCCGCTCCTTCTTTAAATATGGAACGCTGATTTGCCATCTCTTCGGGTTTTTTCTTACCCATGGCGCGGCGTAATAAATCTGCACCACCTAATGTATAACCAGATAGAGTCTGTGCAATTTGCATAACTTGTTCTTGATATAGAATAATACCGTAGGTAGATTCTAAAATAGGTTTTAATGACTCATGTTGATATTTAATATCGGGATATGAAACTTCTTCTCGACCATGTTTTCGGTCAATAAAGTTATCCACCATACCTGATTGTAAAGGACCTGGACGAAATAATGCCACTAAAGCAATCATATCCTCAAAGCAGTCAGGTTTTAAACGCCTTATTAAATCTTTCATTCCCCGAGATTCAAGCTGGAATACTGCTGTAGTTTCTGCTTTTAATAATAATTCGAAGGATTTTTCATCATCTAAGGGGATTCGGGTTATATCGACTTTTTCCTTACCTTCACGTAGTCGGCGTTCATTAATCATTTTGATTGCCCAATCAATAATGGTTAATGTTCTTAATCCTAAAAAGTCAAATTTAACAAGACCGGCATATTCAACATCATTTTTATCAAATTGAGTAACAGGATGATGACCTTCTGAATCACAATAAATTGGCGAAAAATCTGTAATCTTAGTTGGTGAAATTACAACTCCCCCTGCATGCTTACCAGCATTTCGAGTTACGCCTTCTAATTGCCGAGCAATATCAATTAATGATTTAATTTCTTCATTATTATCATATAAATCTTGAAGTTGAGGTTCAACTTCAAAAGCTTTAGCTAAAGTCATACCAGGATCTGGTGGTATTAATTTCGCAATACGATCAACAAACCCATAAGGATGTCCAAGGACTCGACCAACATCACGTATTACTGCTTTGGCAGCCATAGTTCCGAAAGTAATAATTTGAGATACAGCATCCCGTCCATACATATCTGCGACATGCTCAATAACCAGATCGCGTTTCTCCATACAAAAATCGACGTCAAAATCGGGCATAGAAACGCGCTCAGGATTCAAAAAACGTTCAAAAAGTAAATCAAATGCTAGTGGATCTAAATCGGTAATTTTCAATGCGTAAGCAACTAGAGAACCAGCTCCAGAACCTCGCCCTGGTCCAACAGGAATATCATTATCTTTTGACCATTGAATAAACTCCATCACGATTAGAAAGTAACCCGGAAAGCCCATTTGATTAATAACAGTCAATTCTGTTTCTAAACGTTCATCATATTCAGGCCTTCTTTGTTTTCTAACTTCTGGATCGGGGAATAAAAATACTAACCTTTCTTCTAAACCTTCACGTGATTTATACACTAAAAAGTCTTCAGTAGTCATGTCACCAGTCGGAAATTTAGGTAAAAAATACTCACCTAGACGGATAGACACATTACAGCGTTTTGCTATTTCAACACTGTTTTCAAGCGCTTCAGGAATATCAGAAAATAGCTCACACATTTCCTGTTCAGAACGTAAATATTGATCTGCTGAGTAATTCTTAGGTCTGGAAGGATCTTCAAGAGTATTTCCATCATGAATCGCAACTCGAATCTCATGAGCTTCAAAATCAGAGGGCTTTAAAAACCGAACATCGTTAGTTGCAACAACTGGTAATAAATATTGCTCAGCTAACTTTATAGCACGATGAATAAACACATCTTCATTGACTCGCTTAGTACGTACTAACTCAAAATAAAAATGATCATTAAAATTTTCAAGGTAAAAATTAATAGCATGATCAATAATAGTTTGATTATTACGAACAATACCTATACCAATATCACTTTCTCGCCCAGCTAATACAATTAACCCAGTGCGATGCATAACCAACCATTCCAAATCAACAACAGGTATATCGCCAATATAACCTCGTTGATAAGCTTGAGAAATTAATAACGTAAGGTTTTGATACCCCTGATTATTAGCCGCTAACAGGGTTAGGCGGTAAATATCATCAGGCAATTGAGAACTTCTAATAGCGAGATCTGCACCAATAATCGGTTTAATACCTTTTGACATTGCTGAACCGTAAAATTTCACTAGCCCACAAAGATTGGTAAAATCAGTGATTGCAAATGCCGGCATCTGCAGCTTACTCACTTCATTTACTAATGTACTAACTTTAGCAATTCCATCGATCATAGAAAAATCGCTATGTAAGTGAAGATGAATAAATTTAGGTTCTGCCATAATTATCAAAATAATAAAGCTATAAAAAATTATTTAAGATTATAACACAAGCAATGTAAATATTCTTAATCTCTTTAAAATAGGAATATGAATTGCACAAATAAAAATGGGTCTAATTCATAGAAGCAATAAAAGCTTGATAAAATATTACGCCGATACTAAATTATCGGCGAATAAGAGAAGAAATTAGATTTTTTTAAACAATACTGAACCGTTGGTTCCACCGAAACCAAAAGAATTACATAATGCATATTCTAAATTCTTAACTTGACGAGCTGTATGTGGAACATAGTCAAGATCACAACCTTCATCAGGATTATCCAAATTAATTGTTGGTGGAACAGCTTGATCACATAAGGCAAGCACAGTAAAAATTGACTCAACAGCACCCGCTGCTCCGAGTAAATGACCAATCATTGATTTAGTTGAACTAACCATTACCTTATTAGCATTTTCTTTAAAAATACTTTTTACTGCTTGAGTTTCAGCTCTATCCCCAGCTGGTGTCGACGTACCATGAGCATTAATATAACCCACTTGTTCAGGCGTAATACCTGCATCGCGAAGTGCACATCTCATTGCTAAAGCCGCACCACTACCATCGGCTGGAGGTGAAGTCATATGATAAGCATCGCCACTCATACCAAATCCAACTAGTTCAGCGTAAATCTTAGCTCCACGTTTTTTGGCGTGTTCATATTCTTCTAAGAACATGATTCCTGCACCATCACCCAACACAAAACCATCACGATCTTTATCCCAAGGTCGGCTTGCTGCTTTAGGATTGTCGTTGTTAGTTGATAAAGCACGAGCTGCACCAAAACCACCTATACCCAATGGAGTGCTAGCTTTTTCGCCACCACCCGCTAACATCGCATCTGCATCACCATAAGCAATCATGCGTGCAGCATGACCAATATTATGAACACCTGAAGAACAAGCTGTTGCAATAGTAATACTCGGTCCTTTTAATCCATAAATAATAGATAAGTGTCCCGCAATCATATTAACAATTGTTGATGGTACAAAAAAAGGGCTAATTTTGCGTGGTCCACCATTTACTAATGCACTGTGGTTTTCTTCAATCAACCCAAGCCCACCAATACCTGAACCTATAGCACAACCAATTCGTTCTGCATTTTCTTCCGTAATCTCAATACCAGCATCTTGCATTGCTTGCATACCAGCAGCAATACCGTATTGGATAAAATAATCCATTTTGCGCGCATCTTTGCGTGAAATATTATAATCTTCGCCATTAAAGTTTTTAACCATCGCTGCGAAGTGCGTTGCGAAAGGGGCTGTATCAAAATGTTCTATGAGTTCAATACCACTTTGACCTGCTAATAAGGCTTGCCAAGTGGACTCAACTGTATTACCTACAGGAGATATCATGCCCATTCCAGTAACAACAACTCTGCGTTTAGACACATTGTCCTCCAGGAAAGGATTGAAATGAAATTTGAATCAATGAAAATACTATCTTTGAGTTTTCTTATAATTTATGCTTAATTTAAATTTATCTTTAAAAAATTAATCTGATAAATACAAACTAGGCGATCAGTTGACCGCCTATCATGAAAACTCTGCTAACCTTATTGATTTGCAGTAATATAATCAATTGCTGATTGTACAGTTGTAATTTTTTCAGCTTCTTCGTCTGGAATTTCAGTATCAAATTCTTCCTCTAAAGCCATAACAAGTTCAACTGTATCAAGAGAGTCAGCGCCAAGATCTTCAACGAAAGAAGATTCATTTTTGACTTCTTCTTCTTTCACACCAAGTTGCTCAACAATAATTTTCTTAACTCGCTCTTCAATAGTGCTCATACTCTATTTTTTCCTATAAAAAATCGCCGAAAGTGGCGGTGAATGTAAGTTTATAAAATGTTGAAAAAGATGCCAACCATTTTTCAACCCAATTGTTTATTTTTTGTTCTAACGTCAAAATATTGGCTTATTTTACACTATTCTAGCCAATTACACCATATACATGCCCCCATTGACATGTAAAGTTTCGCCTGTGATATAAGATGCTTCATCGGATGCTAAAAAAGCAACAGCATTCGCAATTTCAACAGGTTCACCTAAACGACCTGCTGGTACTTGTGCTAATATTAAAGCTTTTTGATCTTCAGTTAAAGTCTCTGTCATATCGGTTGCAATAAAGCCAGGTGCAACCACGTTTACAGTAATACCTCGTGATGCAACTTCACGTGCTAATGATTTACTAAAACCAATCAATCCAGCTTTAGCTGCTGCATAATTGGCTTGTCCTGCATTACCCATAGCTCCAATAACCGATCCTATGGTTATAATTCTGCCATAGCGTTTTTTCATCATTGTTGGCATTAATGCTTTAGATAACCGAAAAACAGAAGTTAGATTAGTATCTAAAATATCTTGCCACTCGTCTTCTTTCATTCGTATTAATAAATTATCACGAGTAATCCCTGCATTATTAATTAAAATATTAATATCGCCAAATTCTGTTTTAATTGCCTCAATAACAGACTCAATTGATTGTCCTTTAGTCACATTTAAAGCAAAACCTTTACCATGTGAGCCTAAATATTGGCTAATAGCCTCAGCACCTTTTTCCGTTGTGGCTGTACCAATAACAGTAGCGCCACAGGCTGCTAATTTTTCGGCAATTGCTTTACCAATTCCACGGCTAGCACCAGTGACTAAAGCAATTTTTCCTGATAGGTTCATAACTACCTCTTTTTATTTAGTATTTTCTATTGCAACTTCTAATGAAACTTTATCATTAACTGCACAAGCTGAAAGTGCACTTACGATACGTTTAGTTAAGCCAGTTAAAACTTTACCAGGTCCCATTTCAACTAAAAGCATTACATTTTGTTTTGCTATATATTCCACAGTTTCTGTCCAACGTACAGGACTATAAAGTTGAGCAATTAATGCAGTTTTAATTTTGTCAGATGATGATTCAACTTTCACATCAACATTGTTAACCACTTTAAATTTTGGCGTATTAAATTTAATGCCACTTAATGTGTTAGCTAATTTATCGGCAGCAGGTTTCATCAATACACAATGAGACGGTACACTCACTGGAAGTGGTAATGTGCGCTTAGCACCTGCTTCTTTGCATAATGTACTAGCACGTTCAACGGCTTCTTTATTACCTGCGATAACAACTTGACCTGGTGAATTAAAATTTACAGGAGCAACAATTTGACCTTGAGCTGCTTGCTCACATGCGCTGCGAATAGAATCATTATCAAGTCCAATGATAGCATACATAGCCCCTGTACCACTTGGTACCGCTTCTTGCATTAATTTTCCACGTAATTCGACTAATTTAATTGCATCTTTAAAGTCAACTACGCCTGCACACACTAATGCAGAATATTCACCTAAACTATGACCAGCCATAAAATCAGGTTGAGAACCATTAACACTTTCCCATACCCTAAATATTGCAACAGATGAAGCAAGTAGCGCTGGTTGTGTTTGCCATGTTTTATTTAGTTCTTCTACTGGACCTTTTTGTATTAAATCCCATAAACCATATCCAAGCACTTCTGAAGCTTCATCAAATGTTGATTTGACAATCGGGAAATCATCTGCAAGATCTTTTAACATACCAACAGTTTGAGAGCCTTGTCCTGGAAATACCATTGCAAATTTGGTCATTCTTAAATCCTTGATCATTAAAAATACTTCATAAACTAAAATCTAACTAGCGCAGATCCCCAAACGAATCCACCACCAAATGCTTCTAATAAAATTAGATGACCTCGTTGAATTCGTCCGTCTCTTACACCAACATCTAAAGCACAAGGCACAGAAGCAGCAGAAGTATTGCCCTGCTTATCTAATGTGACAATAACCTTATTCATATCCATATCTAAGCGTTTTGCGGTTGCAGAAATAATTCTTAAATTAGCTTGGTGCGGCACTAACCAATCTAAATCTTCCTTATTAAACGTATTCTCAGCTAAAAGCTCGTCAACTAAATTTGACAATTCTTTAACCGCTATTTTAAATACTTCATTACCATGCATTGTCATATAAGCAGGATCATTCATATTACGACGATCAACATATGGGTATTTTAATAAATCTCCATAACGACCATCAGCATGAAGATGAGAAGCAATAATGCCGGGCTCTTCTGATGCGCCAACAACAACCGCACCCGCCCCATCTCCAAAAATGATAATGGTGCTTCGATCGTTTAGATTAACACCTCGAGTTAACATATCAGAACCAACAACTAAAGCATATTTAATTGCACCACTTTTGACATATTTATCGGCAATATCAAGTGCATAAACAAATCCCGAGCAAGCGGCAGACACATCAAATGCAACAACATCACCAATGCCTAATTTGGCTTGTAATTCGGTTGCAGAACTTGGAAATGCATTGACTGAAGTTGCCGTTGCAACAATAATCATATCGATTTCTTCTTTATCGATATTAGCCATTTCAATTGCATTTATAGCAGCTTCATAAGCCATGCTTACTACAGTTTCATCTGGGCCTGCGATACGTCTTTCTTTAATACCAGTACGCGTAGTGATCCACTCATCGCTGGTATCGACCATTTTTTCAAGATCTGCATTAGTTCTTATCTGTTTTGGAAGATAACTCCCTGTTCCTAATATTTTTGTATACATCTAATTATTCACTCTTGGGTAGTGCAGAAGAAAGGCTAGTTGCAATCTTCTCAGGTATATTTGTTTGTATAGCCAAAATAGCTTGTTCTATTGCTGCATAAAATGATTTTTGATTGGCACTACCGTGACTTTTAATCACAATACTCCGAAGTCCAAGCAAGCAAGCTCCATTATATCGTCCCGGATCTAAATAACCAAAATTTTTTGCGATCTTTCTTTGTAGCCACTTACTGAATAAATTCGTTAATAATGAATGACGGTTAAGCGATAACTTAAAAGATGACATAAGAATTTTAATTAAACCTTCAACCGTTTTTAATGTCACATTACCTACAAAACCGTCACATACTAATACATCTGTTCTACCAGTTAAAAGCTCATTACCTTCTAAATAGCCAATATAATTAATTTGATTATTTGATTTCAATATAGAAGCTGCAGCTCTAATTTTATCCAAGCCTTTAACCTCTTCTTCCCCAATATTAAGTAATGCAACCCTAGGACGTTCAATCTTAAGCACTGTTTTAGCTAAGATCTCTCCCATTGTTGCAAATTGAACTAACATATCACTATCACATTCAGCATTAGCACCTAAATCTAAGACGACTGTATTTTGATTATTTAATGTGGGAATAATTGCAACTAAAGCGGGACGATCAATACCAGTTAAAGAATGTAACAATAACTTTGATAGCCCCATTAATGCTCCTGTATTACCTGCGCTGACGCATGCTTGAGCTTTATTATCTTTTACTAGTTCAAGAGCCATTCTCATTGATGAACTTTGGCTATGGCGAATAGCATAAGCAGGCTTCATATCATTAGCAATAATCGTAGTTGATTCAATCAAAATTAACCGCCGCTCCAATTGATATTGGGTGACAAGCTTTGTATTTTCTTTTGATAGAAATAGACTAACTTCTGCTGGATTACCCACCAGAAAAATAGAAAGGTTTGGATAATAATTTAGCGCTTCTATTGCAGCTGGAACAACAACACGAGGACCTAAGTCCCCGCTCATAGCATCTAACGCAATGGTTAGATTATCCAAAATATCACCTGAGGGTTTCTAATTAATGAGTAATTATTTAGAAATCACTTTACGACCACGATAATAACCATCAGCGGTCACGTGATGACGTAAATGTGTTTTTCCTGATTCATCAACTGAGATATTAGCAACAGTTAATGCATCATGAGAACGACGCATACCACGTTTTGCACGAGTTTTACGATTCTGTTGAACAGCCATGGATTTACCCCTTATTCTTTAAACTAACTAAAATTGCAAATGGATTTGGTTTTTCATTTTCAATTGGAATGTCGCCAAAAACCATATCTGCCTCTGACACTTCGCAGTGTTTACTATTATGTACCGGCACAATTGGCAACGAGAGAATAATTTCGTCCTCTAGTAACGCTAATATATCTACTTCGCCAAACTCGTTCATCAAAACGGGTTCATAGTGTTCCGGCAGTGTCTCTGCATGAGTATCACTCTTAACAGGACTAAATTTATTCATCACATGAACTTCTGTGACAAAAGGTCTAAAACAACGTTGGCAAATTTGTTCTAACGTTATTTTTGCATCAATATTAATAACACAAATTCGTTGCTCATCAAAATCAAAAGATAAACTACACTCAATATTACTTTTCGGATTTTCAACCCTAGTTATTGCTTCATTCGGATAATATCCAATATAATCAAGCCTTTTCTGTGCTGCTTTAATCGGGTTAATTGTTAATGGCAATTTATTTTGCATAACCAATGCATATCTACCTAAATATTATTATGTGCTATCAAAAACAACACAATGCCGTAAGGCGCGCATATTACCTTTAAATCATGTTTTCGTCAATGGGCACACACAAGATAATTTACTTTAGTTATTGATTATTACATTAATATTTATTCCATTTTTATTATTTAATTTTCATAAAAACTCTAGAAAAGCTGGTACATCAATACAAAAATATTTATAATACAATAAGATGCCGCTATATCACTAATTACCAGCCGACCCAATAGCTTCATTCGCAGATGATGTTTAAGATTACTTTTTATGCTTAGCTTATTATTAATTCAAAAGTTTTACAGATTAATTCTCAGATTTATTAAAGTGCCCAAATCATTAAAATAAATTAATTAAAATGATATCTAAATGCTTTTTATAAGTTTTCTTACCCAGGTAATATTAGCTTGTATTTGAGAATTCAAACTTAACATGAGCTATATTACCAACGCCCCGAAGCCCCACCACCACCACTACGACCACCGCCGCCACCGCCAAATTTACCGAAACTACGGCTAGAACTGCGACTAGTACCAATACCACCACCTAAGTTTCCTCTAAAACCTCCGCCAGAATGACCATTAATAGCACCAGAAAAGTGAAGAGAAAAATAAATACTTATAAAAAAACAAGCTAATACTAATACAAAAGAAATAGAACAATCATTCCATAAAACAAAGCCGCTAGTAGATAGAGTATTTAATATTGCAGTTAAAAAAACTCGTTTGCCTAAAGTTGAAAAAACTAAACGAGAAAAGACAAAGCAAATAAAAAAAGAAGCTATTGCCCATCCAATAACTTTATTGCTTATGCTAATTAAATCATTGCCTTTATTGGCATTTGATTGAGTATCAGTTAATTGTTGTGACTTATTAAAGTGGCTATTGAAAACAGTTAATTTATTTTTTATCACAGTAATAGCATCACTAATTCCTTGATAATAGTTATTCTGTTTAAATTTCGGTGCTAATTGTTCCTGAATAATATGACTCGCTATTAAGTCAGTTATAGTGCCTTCTAGGCCATAGCCAACTTCAATACGCATTAACCTATCTTCTTTAACAATTAAAAGAAGTATGCCGTTATCAGCATCTTTTTTTCCAATTTTCCAATTGATAAAAACTCTATCTGCATACTGTTCAACAGTTTCATTACTAAGTTTAGCAATCATGAGCACTGCAATTTGTGCGCCATCGGTCCTTGATTGTTCAAATTCAATCAAACTCGATTCTAGCTCATTAAGTTGTGATTTGGTTAATGTATTGGTTATATCAACTACACGCTGATTAAAAATAGGAATAGTTGTTAGCGCAAAACTAGAACAATTAAAAATCAATAATAGACTAATTATGAGATATTTTTTCATTCGTTTTATTGTCCAAAATTGACAGCAGGCGGGTCAGAAATTTGTTTTTCGTTTTCTGCCATAAACTGTTGTTTAGAATGTTGTCCTACCATATCTGCAATCCATTTAGTTGGTAATTGACGGATTAGAATATTAAAATTCTTAACTGCTTCAATATAGCGCCCCCTTGCAACTGTTATGCGATTTTCTGTTCCTTCTAGTTGATCCATTAAATTTTGGTAAAGAGTATTAGCTTTAAGCTCTGGGTAATTTTCACTTACGGCAATAAGTCTACTTAACGCTGAGCTCAAGTCAGATTGAGCTTGTTGGAATTTTGAAAATAAAGCTGGATCTGCCAACTGATCTGCTGTTATTTGGATAGCGCCTACTTTTGCTCTAGCCTCAGTAACTTGAGTAAAAACGTCTTTTTCATGAGTAGTATATCCTTTAACTGTATTAGTTAAGTTAGGAACTAAATCAGCTCGGCGCTTATATTGGTTGACGACTTCCGACCAAGTTGCTGCTACTTTTTCATCTTGCATTTGTATTTTGTTATAATTTGTAAAAAAGACAAATCCACTAATAATAAGCAGCGCAATAATAATGATTAATGATTTTGATTTCATCGTAAACCCTTATAACCAGTTGAAATTATGGATAGTTCAATGTGTTCAAGATTCATAAAAATAATATAATAATATAAGTTAGCTACCAATTCTATATTTATGATAATTTATATTTTAATCTATAAACAGACTAGTGTTACATGTATCAACAATAATAGAGTTCTTATAGAACATAAAAATGATTTTACGATTATGTCGGTTGTTCTAAGGCTTGCTAGTTCTTATTTTATATATAGCGTTGTCTTATGTAATAGCTTTTTTAGTAAAAGATACTTATTATTATCAAATTTATTGATTAATTATTGCTCATGGCACTGTTATTTTAATATGACATTATTGTTATTGGTTAATATTTTATAATTATAAAATACTTTCTAAACATTCTAATTTTGCTAGTTCTCAATAAATATCTTGGTGGATTAGTCTACTGTTGGTATTACTATGAGTATTTTTGAAATTGCCTGAATTGACTCAAGCTTCAGAATCAGTTTTTGTTTTCCACTAAACAAATGTTGAAAATAACATATAATTATCTTCTATTTTTCCTGTTAAAAAGCAAAAATGATTAAAACCTTTTATCTCACATTTAAATCACTGTCACCGATTACGCCATACCTCAATGAAGATATCTTCACTATCTGATTTAATTTTAAAACTATATTATTACATAAAAAAAATAGCACGTATGATTGCGTGCTATTTTAATAAATTAGTATTACTGACTATTGATTTTCTTCTGCAGAATTAAGTAGTTCAGCTAAGTTAGCTGTTGCTTCCTCTGCTGAAATTGTTGTTTGAATCTCATCAGTTGATGGCATTGCTCGTTTACGTAAACGTTCCTTATGGTAAGCATAACCTGTACCTGCTGGAATTAATCGGCCAACAATTACGTTTTCTTTTAAGCCACGTAATTCATCATTTTTACCAGCTACCGCAGCTTCAGTTAAGACGCGAGTTGTTTCTTGGAACGAAGCCGCAGAAATAAACGATTCAGTCGTTAACGAGGCTTTAGTAATACCTAGTAAGTCGTGTAAGTAAACAATTGGCTCTTTACCTTGTGCTTCAAGTTCACGGTTGATAATCTTCAAGCGTGAAACTTCAAGTTGTTCACCTTCAAGCAAGCGAGAACCACCTGGACGAATAACTGTTGCTTTACGTAACATTTGACGTACGATAACTTCAATATGTTTATCGTTAATTTTTACACCTTGCAAACGATAAACTTCTTGAACTTCGTTTACAATATAACGAGTTACCGCATTAACACCACGTAGACGTAAAATATCATGAGCTGATTCAGGTCCATCAGAAATTACATCTCCACGACCAACTTGTTCGCCTTCAAAAACGTTAAGTTGACGCCATTTTGGAATCATTTCTTCATATGGTTCACTACCATCTAACGGAGTAATAATTAAGCGACGTTTACCTTTCGTTTCTTTACCAAATGAAATAATACCATCAATTTCAGCCAAAATAGCTGGTTCTTTTGGCTTACGTGCTTCAAATAAGTCTGCAACACGTGGTAAACCACCGGTAATATCTTTGGTTCCGACAGATGCTTGTGGAATACGAGCAAGAGTGTCACCAATATTGATTTCTGCACCATCCTCTAGCTGTACTAACGCTTTACCTGGTAAAAAGTATTGTGCAAGCATTTCTGTACCAGCAAGATAGATATCTTTACCTTTAGCATCAACAATTTTAATTGCTGGACGTAAATCTTTACCCACACCAGTACGTTCTGCCACATCTAATATCACAATAGATGATAAACCAGTTAATTCATCAGTTTGGCGAGTAATAGTTTGCCCATCAACCATATCAACAAAACGAACAAAACCTTTTGCTTCAGAAATAACTGGCATTGTATGTGGATCCCAGTTAGCAACAGTTTCACCTGCATCAACTGCTACACCATTACCTTTGCTTAAAATCGAACCGTAAGGAACTTTATAGGTTTCTTTCATTCGACCTAAGTCATCAATAATGGTTAATTCAGCATTACGTGAAGTTATAACCAATTTCTTATCTGGATTAGTTACAAATTTAGCATTAGTTAATTTAATACTACCTTTGTTTTTAACTTGTACACTTGATTCAGCAGCTGCTCGCGATGCCGCTCCACCAATATGGAACGTACGCATGGTTAACTGAGTACCTGGTTCGCCAATTGACTGCGCAGCAATAACGCCGATGGCTTCACCTTTGTTCACTAAGTGACCTCGAGCTAAGTCACGACCATAACATTTTGCACAAACACCGAAATCAGTATCACACGAAACCACAGAACGCACTTTTACACTATCAATCGATTCAGCTTCCAGTAAGTCACACTTACTTTCATCAAGTAATGTATTACGTGGAATTAAGATATCTGCACTACCTGGTTTTAATACATCTTCAGCTGTAACTCGACCTAATACACGCTCACGAAGTGGCTCTTTAACATCACCACCTTCGATAACTGGTGTCATAACCACACCTTCTAAGGTACCACAATCGTCTTCAATTACCACTAAATCTTGTGCAACATCAACTAGACGTCGAGTTAAGTAGCCTGAGTTTGCTGTTTTTAATGCAGTATCAGCAAGACCTTTACGCGCTCCATGAGTAGAAATAAAGTATTGAAGTACGTTTAACCCTTCACGGAAGTTTGCAGTGATAGGAGTTTCGATAATCGAACCATCTGGTTTTGCCATCAAACCACGCATACCTGCAAGCTGACGAATTTGAGCTGCGGAACCACGCGCACCTGAATCCGCCATCATATAGATACTATTGAAAGAAGATTGAGCTTCTTCTTCACCTTCACGGTTAATGACTTTTTCAGTTGATAAGTTATCCATCATCGCTTTAGCAACACGTTCATTAGCTGCTGCCCAAATATCAATAACTTTGTTATAACGTTCACCGGCTGTTACTAAACCTGATTGGAATTGCTCTTGTATTTCAGCAACTTCAATTTCGGCTTCATTGATGATTTGTATTTTCTTGGCAGGGATTTCCATATCATCAATACCAACTGACACACCTGAACGCGCAGCATATGCAAATCCTGTATACATAATTTGATCTGCTAAAATTACCGTTTCTTTCATACCTAATTGGCGATAGCAAATATTTAAAATCTTAGAGATTGCTTTTTTACCAAGCGGTTGATTGATAACTGAGAAGTTCATCCCTTTAGGCATGATTAACCACAAAATTGCTCGACCGACCGTTGTATCAATAAGTGAAGTCGTTTCTTCCCATTCTCCAACGTTATTGCATTGACTTTCAGTAATACGAACCTTAACCTTAGCATGTAATTCAACTAGACCTAAACGGTATAACTTTTCAGCTTCTTTAGGACCAGTTAATACCATTCCCTCACCTTTAGCATTAACTTTATCACGAGTCATATAGTAAAGACCTAAAACCACATCCTGTGAAGGAACGATGATAGGCTCACCACTCGCAGGTGAAAGGATATTGTTGGTTGACATCATTAATGCACGTGCTTCTAACTGTGCTTCTAACGTTAATGGAACGTGAACCGCCATTTGGTCACCATCAAAGTCAGCATTAAATGCTGCACAAACCAATGGGTGCAATTGAATTGCTTTACCTTCAATTAAAATCGGTTCAAATGCTTGAATACCTAATCTATGCAATGTTGGTGCACGATTTAATAATACTGGGTGTTCACGAATAACTTCATCTAAAATATCCCAAACAACTGCATCTTCACGCTCAACCATTTTCTTTGCTGCTTTAATGGTTGTTGCATAACCGCGACGTTCTAGTTTCCCGTAAATAAATGGTTTGAATAATTCAAGTGCCATTTTCTTCGGTAAACCACACTGATGCAAATGCAAGTATGGACCAACAGTAATTACAGAACGACCAGAATAATCAACACGTTTACCTAACAGATTTTGACGGAAACGACCTTGCTTACCTTTGATCATATCAGCAAGTGATTTTAATGGACGTTTGTTGGAACCAGTAATAGCTCGTCCACGGCGACCATTGTCTAATAATGCATCAACAGATTCTTGTAACATCCGTTTTTCATTACGTACAATGATATCTGGTGCAGCTAAATCCAATAAACGTTTTAAACGGTTATTACGATTAATCACTCGACGATAAAGGTCATTAAGATCTGACGTTGCAAAACGACCACCATCAAGTGGCACTAATGGACGTAAATCCGGCGGCAATACAGGTAATACATTTAGAATCATCCATTCAGGTTTATTTTCAGACTGAATAAATGCTTCAATAATTTTAATTCGTTTAGTTATTTTTTTGCGTTTAGTTTCTGAATTAGTCGTTGCTAATTCATCACGTAAAGCTTCACATTCTGCTTGAACATCAATATTTCGTAGTAGCTCTTGAATAGCTTCTGCGCCCATGCGAGCATCAAATTCGTCACCAAATTCTTCTAACGCATCTAAATATTGTTCTTCAGTTAAGATCTGACCACGTTCAAGATTTGTCATTCCTCCATCAAGAACCATAAATGATTCAAAATAAAGGACACGTTCAATATCACGAAGTGGCATATCAAGTAATAAACCAATACGAGATGGTAATGATTTTAAAAACCAAATATGAGCTGTAGGTGACGCAAGTTCAATATGTCCCATACGTTCACGACGTACTTTAGCTTGAGTTACTTCAACTCCACATTTTTCACAAATAACACCACGGTGTTTTAGACGTTTATATTTTCCACATAAACATTCATAATCTTTTACTGGTCCGAAAATACGTGCACAAAACAATCCATCACGTTCAGGTTTGAACGTACGATAATTGATTGTTTCAGGTTTTTTGACTTCACCAAAAGACCATGAGCGAATCATATCAGGAGAAGCAAGGCCTATCTTGATAGCATCAAAGTCTTCAGTTTTTGTTTGTGCTTTTAGAAACTTTAATAAGTCTTTCACAATTGACTCCTATGGAGTTAAACCAATTAGATAACTTATTATTACTAATAAGTTATCCCTATAAATAGAAATCATTTAAGTTAGCAAAAATTACTCTTCATCTAACTCTATATTTATACCTAGCGAACGAATCTCTTTTAATAGTACATTAAATGATTCTGGGATCGCAGGTTCCATACGATGATCACCATCTACAATATTTTTATACATTTTAGTTCGACCGTTTACGTCATCTGATTTAACAGTTAACATTTCTTGTAATGTATAAGCTGCACCATATGCTTCAAGTGCCCACACTTCCATCTCACCAAAACGTTGACCACCAAATTGAGCTTTACCACCCAATGGCTGTTGAGTAACCAGACTGTATGAACCAGTAGAACGAGCATGCATTTTGTCATCAACTAAGTGATTCAATTTGAGCATATACATATAACCTACAGTAACTGGACGTTCAAATTTTTCACCCGTACGACCATCATACAAAGTAATTTGACCAGAAGTTGGTAAGTCACCCAGCTCTAGTAATGCCTTAATTTCTTGCTCTTTAGCACCATCAAATACAGGTGTTGCTAATGGCATACCATTACGTAAATTTTGTGCTAAAGTCATCACTTCTTGATCAGTAAATTCTGCAACATTAACTTTTTGCGCAGCACCTAAACCAAGATCATACGCTTTTTGAATAAATTCACGTAATTTAGCTAATTCCTGCTGTTCTTTTAGCATAGCATCAATCTTCTGACCAATACCTTTAGCGGCCATACCCAAATGAGTTTCTAAGATCTGTCCAATATTCATACGGGACGGAACACCTAGCGGATTCAATACGATATCAACTGGACGACCTTTTTCATCATATGGCATATCTTCAATTGGGTTAATTTTTGAAATAACCCCTTTGTTACCATGACGACCAGCCATCTTATCACCCGGCTGAATTTGACGTTTAACTGCCAAGTAAACTTTAACGATTTTAAGAACACCAGGCTGTAAATCATCACCTTGAGTGATCTTCATGCGTTTTGCTTCAAGTTTTTTGTTAAACTCTGTTTTGATTTCATCGTACTGTTCAGCCAACTGTTCTAATTGGGCTTGTTTATCTTCGTCTGCAATACCAATTGTTAACCATTTTTCATGTGGTAAAGTATCCAATTTATCAGCTTTGATCCCGCCTGAAATTAGTACCTCACGAATGCGAGCAAACAATGCAGCCTCTAAGATTTTAAGTTCTTCAGTTAAATCTTTTCTTGCCTGCTTAAGTTGCATCTCTTCAATTTCAAGCGCACGTTTATCTTTTTGTACGCCATCTCGAGTAAAGACTTGAACATCAATTACTGTACCTGAAACTCCATTTGGAACACGTAAAGAAGTATCTTTAACGTCAGAAGCTTTTTCACCAAAAATCGCACGAAGTAGTTTTTCTTCTGGGGTTAATTGTGTTTCGCCTTTTGGTGTTACTTTACCAACAAGAATATCACCACCTTTAACCTCAGCACCAATATATACAATCCCTGATTCATCAAGTTTAGATAATGCTGCTTCGCCTACATTTGGAATATCAGCAGTAATTTCTTCAGCACCTAATTTGGTGTCTCGAGAGATACAAGATAATTCTTGAATATGAATTGAAGTAAAACGGTCATCTTGTACCACTTTTTCAGAAACTAAAATAGAATCCTCGAAGTTATAACCATTCCATGGCATAAATGCCACTCGCATATTTTGACCTAATGCTAATTCACCTAAGTCTGTCGATGGGCCGTCTGCAAGTACATCGCCACGTTCAACTTTTTCACCCAGTTCCACACATGGAATTTGGTTGATGCACGTATTTTGGTTAGAACGGGTATATTTAGTTAAGTTATAAATATCAATACCTGTTTCACCAGCATATATTTCATCAACATTAACATTAACAACAATACGAGAAGCATCAACATATTGAACTGTACCACCACGACGAGCAACCGCTGTTACACCTGAGTCAACAGCTACTGCACGTTCCATACCAGTCCCAACAAACGGCTTTTCAGCTTTTAACGTTGGCACAGCTTGACGTTGCATGTTTGCCCCCATTAAAGCACGGTTCGCATCATCATGCTCTAAGAATGGAATTAATGAAGCACCAACCGATACAATTTGTTGAGTTGATACATCCATATAGTGAACTTGATCCGGGGTATATAATCCAGATTCACCATTTAAACGACAAGTCACTAATTCTTCTTTAAAACGGCCTGCATCATCTAGATTGGAGTTAGCCTGAGCAATAACAAACTCACTCTCATCAATCGCTGATAAATAGTTAATTTCATCAGTTACAACACCATCAATCACACGGCGATACGGTGTTTCTAAGAAGCCATACTCATTAGTCCGAGAATAAACTGCTAGCGAGTTAATCAAACCGATATTTGGACCTTCAGGTGTCTCAATCGGACAAACCCGACCATAGTGAGTAGGATGTACGTCACGAACTTCGAATCCTGCGCGCTCACGAGTTAAGCCACCAGGACCTAATGCAGAAATACGGCGTTTGTGTGTAATTTCCGACAATGGATTATTTTGATCCATGAATTGTGATAACTGGCTTGATCCAAAGAACTCACGAATCGCTGCTGAAATTGGTTTAGCATTAATCATATCTTGTGGCATTAGTGAATCAAGATCGCCTAATGATAAACGTTCTTTAACTGCTCGTTCTACACGAACTAGACCAATACGGAATTGGTTTTCAGCCATTTCACCCACACTACGTATACGGCGGTTGCCCAAATGATCAATATCATCCACGTCACCATGACCATTACGGATACTAATAAGCTTTTTCATAACATCGATGATATCATCTTTTGTTAAAACGCTTTCACCTTCAATATCGTCACGGCCTAAAGAACGGTTAAATTTCATCCTGCCAACAGCTGATAAATCATAACGTTCATCAGAGAAGAATAAATTATCGAATAGCGCTTCAGCAGCTTCTTTTGTTGGTGGTTCACCAGGGCGCATCATACGATAAATTTCAACTAGCGCACCTAGACGGTCACGAGTTGAATCAACATTCAGTGTTTCAGAAATAAATGAACCATGATCAAGGTCATTAGTAAATAATGTTTCAATTTTTTTGTGACCAGCATTAGTTAATTCTAGTAATAATTCTAATGAAATTGGTGTATTGGCAAAGGCAATAACTTCACCTGTCGCTTCATTAACATAATTTTTTGCAAGTACTTTGTTAACGATATATTCAACTGGCACATCAATTTTGCTAACTTTATCTTTTTCTAATTCACGAATGTGACGAGCTGTAATACGGCGCCCTTTTTCTACATAAGTTTTACCTTTTGCTTCAATATCAAAAAGTGCAGTTTCCCCACGTAAACGCTCAGGCACAAGATCCATTTTTAGTTTGGATTTGCCTACTTCAAAAAACGTTTTTTCGAAGAAGATATCTAAAATTTCTTCTGTTTCATAACCTAGCGCACGCAAAATTATTGTCGCTGGAAGTTTACGACGACGGTCAATACGAGCAAAAAGATTATCTTTTGGATCAAATTCAAAATCAAGCCAAGAGCCACGATAAGGAATAATCCGAGCATTATATAAAACTTTCCCAGAAGAGTGCGTTTTACCTTTATCACTATCAAAGAACACACCAGGACTACGATGTAACTGTGAAACAATAACGCGTTCAGTACCATTGATCACAAATGTACCATTGTCTGTCATTAAAGGAATTTCACCCATATAGACGTCTTGTTCTTTAATATCTTTTACTGTTCCTTCTGGTGCATCTTTATCATAAATAACTAAACGTAATTTTACGCGCAATGGTGCTGAGTAAGTGATCCCTCTAATTTGACATTCTTTAACATCAAACACAGGTTCGCCCATTTTAAAGCTCACGTATTGTAACTCAGCGTTACCACTATAACTTTTTATCGGAAATATTGAACGAAAAGCGGCTTCTAAACCGTATTGGCCTTCAGGGTCTTGCTCAATAAATTTCTGGAACGAATCAAGTTGAATAGAAAGAAGATACGGTATATCCAAGACTTGTGGACGCTTACCAAAATTCTTACGAATTCGTTTTTTCTCGGTATAAGAGTAAACCATTAGTTCCTCAACTTGCTTATCTGCTATTTTTTTAGCATGATTAAATATTCATCAGGGTACTACTATTAAATAATAACGCCTGACACCTCATCGAAATATCTATAAATATCAATTGATTAGGCTTATTAGATATACTATTTCTTTATTGCTTTTTACTGATAGTCTTCAAATAAAATTCTTCAGATTGTTACAGCGCAAAAAGGCTGGAGGTAAAAACCCCCAGCCATTTAGCTTGCCATCGATTAATTTACTTAAGTTCGACAACTGCACCAGATTCTTCAAGTGACTTTTTAAGCTCTTCAGCATCAGCTTTACTAATACCTTCTTTAACTGTAGCTGGAGCTGATTCAACAAGATCTTTAGCTTCTTTTAAGCCTAAGCCTGTTGCACCACGAACTGCTTTGATAACAGCTACTTTGTTTGCACCAACATCTTTTAAGATTACATCAAACTCGGTTTTTTCTTCTGCTGCTTCAGCTGGACCTGCGGCAGCAACGGCAACAGCTGCTGCTGCAGAAACGCCAAACTTTTCTTCCATCATTGATACAAGTTCAACAACGTCCATTACAGACATTTCTGCGACTGCATCTAAAATTTGTTCTTTAGTGATAGACATAATATAGTTTCCCAAATTTACAATTTTAATTAATAAAATTCACAATCATAATGCAATTAAGCTGCTTCTTTTTGATCGCGAACTGCTGCAAGAGTACGAACCAATTTGCCAGCTGCGGCTTCTTTCATGGTTGACATCAAGCGAGCTAATGCTTCTTCATAGGTAGGTAATGTTGCTAAGCGATCAATGTTCGCTGCAGTAATTAACTCACCTTCAAAGGCTGCGGCTTTAATCTCAAATTTATCATTTTCCTTAGCAAACGCTTTAAAAATACGTGCTGCAGCACCTGGGTGCTCATTTGAAAATGCAATTAGAGTAGGACCAACAAACGTATCTTTTAAGCACTCATATTGAGTGCCCTCAACAACACGGCGTAATAGCGTATTACGAACAACACGCATATAGACACCAGCTTCACGAGCAGATTTACGTAATGCAGTCATTTTTTCTACAGTTACGCCACGAGAATCAGCAATAACTGCAGATAGCGCACCTTTGGCGATTTCATTAACTTCAGCAACAATCTCTTGTTTATTTTGAAGATTTAGTGCCATTGGTTTTGCTCCTGGATTAAAACTAGGCAAAGCCTAGACTTATTTAAACTAACTACACATGTAGTTAGCACAACCACGATGAGCAGAATCCTTCTATTATATCTATCAGGTTCTGTCACCGTCTACGTAGGAAAATTAAGCAATTAGATATCAATTACACCTACGGTCTTGGACGGGGTCTGGTTAAGGCCAGACACCAACCGATTTTTCACTATCTAATCAAAAAGATAATTAAACAGTTGTACTCAATGTTGTTTGATCTATGGTAACACCAGCACCCATTGTAGTAGAAAGACTAACTTTTTTCACAAACACACCTTTAGAAGATGCCGGTTTTGCACGTTTTAAGGCAACAAGTATTGCTTCTAAATTTTCTTTAAGTTTATCTGCATCAAAATCAGCTTTACCAATTGTAGTGTGAATAATACCATTTTTATCATTACGGTAACGAATTTGACCAGCTTTAGCATTTTTAACAGCTTCTGCAACGTTAGGTGTTACAGTGCCGACTTTAGGGTTTGGCATTAAACCACGTGGTCCTAAAATTTGACCTAACTGACCAACAACTCGCATAGCATCTGGTGAAGCAATAACCACATCAAAGTTCATTTCGCCTTTTTTAATTTGATCTGCAAGATCATCCATGCCTACTAATTCAGCACCGGCTTCTCTAGCTGCTTCAGCGTTTGCCCCTTGAGTAAATACAGCAACTCGAACACTACGCCCTGTCCCATGAGGCAACACTATAGCACCACGAACATTTTGATCTGATTTACGTGAATCAATACCCAAATTAACCGCAACATCGACGCTTTCGGTAAATTTAGCTGTAGCCAACTCTTTTAACAAAGCAATCGCTTCATTAATTTCATATTGTTTGGTTGCATTCACTTTTTCGCGGATAAGTTTAGCTTTTTTAGATAATTTAGCCATGAATTAACCCTCCACTTCCAGACCCATTGAACGCGCTGTTCCTTCGATAGAACGCATCATCGTTTCAATGGTAGAACCATTCATATCTGCAGCCTTTAATTCAGCAATTTCACGAATTTGAGTGCTTGTAACTTTACCTACTTTTTTCTTATTAGGCTCACCAGAACCTGACTTAATTTTAGCAGCTTTCTTTAATAAAACAGCTGCAGGAGGAGTTTTAGTTACAAATGTAAATGAACGGTCAGAATACACAGAAATTACTACTGGTATAGGTAAACCTTTTTCCATACTTTCTGTTTTAGCATTAAACGCTTTACAGAATTCCATGATATTTACACCATGTTGACCAAGTGCCGGACCAACTGGTGGACTTGGATTAGCTGCACCAGCTGCTACTTGCAACTTGATGTAAGCTTGTACTTTTTTTGCCATTTTAGTTTCCTTTTCTCGGGTACAAACGCCTCTTCTATTAATAAATTACTAATAAACAGACAGCTCCCCTAAGTTAAATGAGGGCGAAATTATCCTACAACTAATAAATAAATGCAAGCCCTATTTATTAGCAATCAAAAATATAAGCAGGAAAAATTGCCCTGCTTATATTAAAAAAATTAAATAATGGTTAAAGCACATCAATAGCATTAAGTTCTTTAAATGCAAGTTCTAAACGAGCAACTAATGAATCTTGCCCTTTGCGTAACCATACTCGTGGATCGTAATATTTTTTATTTGGGGCATCAACACCTTCTGGGTTACCTAATTGACCCTGTAAGTAAGCTTCATTTGCTTTGTAGTAATTTAAAATACCAGACCAGTTAGCCCATTGGGTATCTGTATCAATATTCATTTTAATTACACCATAACTTACTGCTTCAGCAATTTCTTCTGACGTAGAACCTGATCCACCATGAAATACAAAGTTTAATGATTTGGCTGGTAAATTATATTTTTCAGATACATATTTTTGTGAGTTATCTAAAATTTTGGGGGTCAATTTTACATTACCTGGTTTATAAACTCCATGCACATTACCAAATGAAGCTGCAATAGTAAACCTAGGACTGATAGCACTTAAACGTTCATAAGCATAAGCCACATCTTCTGGTTGCGTATAAAGTGCTGAACTATCCATATGGCTATTGTCAACACCATCTTCTTCACCACCTGTACATCCTAACTCTAACTCTAAAGTCATTTTCATTGCTGACATACGAGCAAGATATTGGCAACAAATATCAATATTATCTTTTAATGATTCTTCTGAAAGGTCAATCATATGAGAAGAAAATAAAGGTTTACCTGTTTTTGCAAAATGAGTTTCGCCAGCATCAAGTAATCCATCAACCCATGGAAGTAATTTTTTAGCACAATGATCAGTATGAACAATAACTGGAACACCATATTTTTCAGCCATAAGATGAACATGCTTTGCACCAGAAATAGCACCCAATACAGCACATTCTTGACCTTCTAATTTTAAACCTTTGCCAGCAATAAATTGAGATCCACCATTAGAGAATTGAACAATAACAGGAGAACCTACTTTTGCTGCTGTTTCAATAACAGCATTAATAGTATTCGTATCAACACAGTTAACCGCAGGTAATGCAAAATTATTTTCGCGAGCGATTTGAAATACTTTTTGAACATCATCACCAGTGACAACACCAGGTTTAACAACATCAGAAATCTTAGTAACCATTTTATTACCTATAAATTTATTTATAAAAATTAAAGGATGAGTAGTTGCCTCATCCTTTTACTAAACTCAAATACTACGCTTTTGCTCTAGCTTCTAACATCGCAACAGCGGGGAGCTTTTTACCTTCAACGAACTCAAGGAAGGCTCCCCCACCAGTTGAAATATAAGAGATTTTATCCTCAATATCAAATAGATCAATTGCTGCTAATGTATCACCTCCACCTGCGATTGAAAAACCTTCGCTATCGGCAATTGCTTTAGCTACAATTTCAGTACCACGACGGAAATTAGGGAATTCAAAAACACCCACTGGGCCATTCCATAAAATGGTTTTAGCATTTTTGATCATATTTGCTAATACTTCTGCTGATTTATCACCTAAATCAAGGATTTGTTCATTTTCTTTAACTTCTTTAACTGATTTCTCGGTCGCTGTTGCTGCTTCACTAAATTCAGTGGCAACACGAACATCGGTTGGAACGGGTATTTCACAACTACTCATTAATTTTTTAGCTTCTGGAATTAAATCTGCTTCATAAAGAGATTTACCTACATTATAACCTTCAGCAGCAATAAAAGTATTCGCAATACCACCACCGACAATAATTTGATCAGCAATCTTTGATAAAGAATCAAGTACAGTTAATTTTGTTGATACTTTAGAACCTGCAACGATAGCAACCATTGGTCTTGCTGGGTTATCTAAAGCTTTACCTAACGCATCAAGTTCAGCTGCTAATAATGGACCAGCACAAGCAATTGGAGCAAATTTACCAGCGCCATGAGTGGAAGCTTGAGCTCGGTGAGCTGTACCAAACGCATCCATCACATAAATATCACAAAGTGCTGCGTATTTTTTAGACAAAGATTCATCATCTTTACCTTCACCAATATTAAAACGAACATTTTCAAGAACCACTAATTCGCCTTCTTTAACATCTACGCCATTAAGATAATCTTTTACTAAACGAACAGGGAATGATACATGTTCTTTTAAATAATCAACAACAGGCTGTAAAGAAAACTCTGGATTATACTCTCCTTCTGTCGGGCGACCAATATGAGAAGTAACCATTACTTTAGCACCTTTTCTAATGGCCTCTTCTATAGTTGGCAATGATGCTTTAATACGCGCATCGGAAGTTACCTTACCATTTTTGACTGGCACATTAAGATCTGAGCGAATAAATAAGCGTTTTCCTTTTAGATCTAGATCTTGCATTCTAATAATAGACATGAGACTTCCTCTTATAAAATATAAATAAAATAAAATTTAAACTATTTTAACATAAAAATTCTTTCTAAGTTATAGTCATTATTGTTCAAATAGTAAACACTTGTTATGCATATAAAATTTATAAATCGCAATTTTTTATTTAACAGCATTGACAATTGGCAGAAAATCAGGCATATTTTGCCGCCTTATTAATATGTAATTTTATTTAATCTTGGGAGTTGACTTTGGCTAATATCAAATCAGCTAAGAAACGTGCGGTTCAATCTGAAAAGCGCCGTAAACATAATGCTAGTAACCGTTCAATGATGCGTACTTATGTTAAAAAAGTTTACGCGGCTGTTGCAGCTGGTGATAAACAAACAGCTGAAGTAGCATTCAAAGACATGCAAGCAGTTGTTGACCGTCAAGCGGCTCGTGGCTTAATTCACAAAAATAAAGCTGCACGCCATAAAGCGAATTTAATAAAACAGATTAAAGCATTAGCTTAATACTTTATTCTGTTAATTGTTGTATTTCTAATAAAATAAAAAAAGTGGTGAAAGCCACTTTTTTTATTTGTATACTGAACTGTAATTCAATACTAATAAAAAAGAGAGTAGATTGTGGCGCAGCGTGACTATGTTAGAAAAAAGAGCCAACCTAAAAAAAATAAATCACAGCTCATGCCTAAACTTATGGTATTTATGACAATTATTCTTATTACTTTATTTTCTGCTATCCTTTACTTTGTTTCTAACAATAAACCTAATAAAGCAATTGCACAATCCATAAGCAAAACCAACCCACCAGCAATAACTCTTCCAGAACAACCTCAAGAGCGTTGGGCATATCTCAAAGCATTAGAAACACCAAATGCAAGCTCTGGACAATTTGCCAATTCTACTGCTAATGAACGACAACAAATTTTGAAAAGTTTTGCCAATAACTCAAAAATAACTACAGAATCACCATCTAATACTTTATTGCCAGAAAGAACAAATCTAACAAAGTCAACATCATCTACAAATTCCCAAATGGCATCAAAATGGATACTACAATGTGGTGCATTTAAAGAAAAATCAAATGCTGATACATTAAGAGCACGGCTTGCTATGGCTGGTATAAATAGTAATATCTCTTCAGAAAAATTATATCGCGTCACTGCAGGACCGTACACAAGCAGGGATGATGCAAATAATGCACTGATTTTATTAAAAAATAATATAACCACTAATTGTATCATTGCTAACCAATAAAAAACCATGAAAATATTTAAGCTGATAAAAATCTTCTCAAAAATGTTGTGGTTGCGAATCAATCAAGATCGTTTAACTACTTCTTCAGCTAGCCTCGCTTATACTACAATACTAGCATTGGTTCCACTTATCACCGTTATTTTTTCCTTGTTATCTGCCTTTCCAATGTTTGATGAAATTAGCTTATCATTAAAGCGAGTAATTTATAGTAATCTAGTACCTACAGCAAGCGATATCATTCAAAATTATCTCGAACAATTCATTGCTAATACAAAAAAAATGACCTTTTTCGGTATTATAGGGTTGATTATCACGTCATTATTACTCATCAACTCAATAAATACCACTCTAAATCATATTTGGAAAACTAAACGCAAACGCTCATTTATGTATAATCTAACAATGTACTGGACAATATTGACCTTAGGACCTATTTTAGCTGGATCAAGTGTGGTGGTAAGTTCCTATATATTTTCTCCGCAATGGATTTCAACAGCTGCCACAGGGAATATAATGCTTAGCGCTTTACCATTTATAATATCAATAATTGGATTTTGGCTATTGTATAGCATTATACCCACTGAATCAGTACCTCTTAAAGAATCGCTCATTGGAGCAATAGTCGCAGCAATATTATTTGAGTTAGGTAAACGAGCATTTGCGCTTTATGTAAGTTCATTTCCAACTTATCAACTTATCTATGGTGTCGTATCAACAATTCCCATTATGTTAGCATGGATCTACTGCTCTTGGTGTATTGTATTATTTGGCGCTGAATTTGCTGCAACCTTAACAGATTATAATCGCCAAAAAAAACAAATGTCTAATAATCAATCTCTATTGGAGTAACTATTTTATGATTGCCTTAATTCAACGTGTTAAACAAGCTTCTGTATCGGTCGATAATCAGGTTATTGGACGTATTAATCATGGTTTATTGATCTTACTTGGCATAGAACAAGATGATAATCAACAAAAGGCAATCAGATTATGTGAAAAAGTACTTGGTTATCGTATTTTTAACGACAATAACGGAAAAATGAATTTGAATGTAAAACAAGCAAACGGCGAAGTATTAATCGTATCCCAATTTACGCTAGCAGCAGATACCCAAAAAGGTATGCGTCCTAGCTTTACAAAAGGAGCCAAACCCGATGAAGCCAATAAACTTTATCAAATTTTTTCCGAGCTATGTGAAAAACAAATCAAAACAGCAACAGGACAATTTGCTGCCAATATGCAAGTATCATTGATAAATGACGGCCCAGTCACTTTTTGGTTGCAAGTTTAAAAATAACTAAAACAGCCTGCTAATTAAAATAATTAATACCAACTGAGTAGGTTATTAAAGTTAAGTAAATAAGTATTCATTCCTCATTTATCCAATTACGAAATTTTAAACATCTCCACAGTAGATTGATTATGAATCTAAATCCCAACCCATTTAGTTTATCAACATAATTTTTCCTACATCGATTAATTGATTTTATTTATTTGCTAATCACAAAATATTATAAGTAATATCTTCATGCTCTAATTTAAGCAATGGTAAGAATGTAAAACTAAATACAACTCAAAAATATAAAGGTCTCATCATTAAATTGACAACATCACAATTTGGCAAAAAATATTTTTCTTTTTGTGAAAAAAGAATTACCTTAAAAACTCGTTTTCAATTTCCGCAAAAAAGATTATCTTATTAAGTATTTCAAATAACCTCTGTTAATTAAAATAATGAAATTATATGGTCTTTCTGGCACTAAAATTAGTTGTGCATTTATATCTTCTTGCCTAATTAACCCTTACAATACATCACGTTTTCTTAAAGATTTAATTGCAGGCATAACCGTAGGTATTATAGCTATACCATTAGCAATGGCATTAGCAATCGCTAGTGGCGTCCCCCCACAGCATGGCCTATATACTGCAATTATATCGGGCTTCATAATTGCATTAACGGGAGGTTCGAAGTTTAGTGTTTCTGGTCCTACTGCAGCCTTTGTGGTTATTTTATACCCTGTATCATTACAATATGGGTTATCAGGGTTACTTATTGCAACATTACTGTCTGGCATATTCCTTGTATTAATGGGATTGATACGATTAGGTAGATTAATTGAATATATTCCATTACCCGTTGTATTAGGTTTTACTTCAGGCATTGCCATCACTATCGCAACCATGCAAATTAAAGATTTTTTTGGTTTAACACTTGAGCACATGCCAGAAAGTTATATTGGTAAAGTTATGGAACTAGCTAAAACACTACCAACTATTAATATTGCTGACACTATAGTCGGTGTAATAACACTGATTGTATTAATTGTATGGCCAAAACTTAATCTTAAAATATCCGGTCATCTACCGGCACTGGTTGCAGGCATTGCTGTCATGTTTATTTTTAATCAATTTGGCTATCAAATTGAAACGATTGGTTCACGATTTATCTATACACTATCTGATAATACCATAAGGCATGGTATCCCATCAATGCTACCAGAATTTTCTTTACCGTGGCTTCATACTGAATTTAACTGGGATTGGTCAACAATCACCGCCTTATTACCAATTTCGCTAACTATGGCAATGTTATGTGCTATTGAGTCGTTACTTTGTGCTGTGGTATTAGATGAAATGACACACACTAAACATCACTCAAATAGCGAACTTATTGGTCAAGGTTTAGGAAATATTATTGCACCATTTTTTGGCGGAATTTCAGCAACAGCAGCGATTGCACGGTCGGCGGCAAATGTCAAAGCTGGGGCGACTTCGCCTATTGCTGCTGTTTTGCATTCTTTAGTTGTTTTACTTGCGCTGATTTGCTTTGCACCAGCATTATCATTTATTCCGCTTTCTGCTATGGCTGCACTGTTGCTTATTGTGGCATGGAATATGAGTGCTGTTCAACGCGTCATTTATATTATCAAATGCGCTCCTAAAGATGATATTTTAATTATGCTAATTTGCATGTCGCTAACAGTACTATTTGATATGGTGATTGCAATTACACTTGGAATTGTACTTGCCTCAATTTTATTTATGCGCCGTATCGCACGCATGACTCGCTTAGTTGAACTCAATCGCAGTAACGATAGAACCTTAGCACTACGCATTAATGGACCACTGTTTTTTGCTGCGGCCGAACGCACATTTTTAGAAATTTATCAAAAGATTAATGGATATGAACACATAGTACTGCAATGGGATGCAGTACCTATTCTTGATGCAGGTGGGCTCAATGCTTTAATACATTTTATAGATGAATTACCTGAACATGTTGACCTATCAATTTGTGAGTTACAGTTTCAGCCATTAAAAACATTAGCTCGCGCAAAAATTGCTCCAATTTCTAACAAATTAATGTTCTACTCAACGCTAGACGAAGCACTGAAAGATAAAGATTAATTCTAAAATTAGTTTTATTATATTAACTATTTTATATGCACGGTAAAAGTTGGGATAAACATAATTACTGTGCAATAAATTGTACCTTCACTACCTTTCTTTTCATTTACTAAATCACCATTGACAAACTATGAGTCTTAAAAGTGGTTTTAATTTGAAATCCAAAATTAACTTATAAAAATAGGTAAATAACATGATATCTAACGAAAACAATGTCTACAATCTTAAAGAAAGATCAAACTGGTTTATTTTAGTTGGTGTTATTTTAATTATATTGGGAAGCTTAGCATTAGGCTATCAGTTCATGGCAACCGTCTTTTCTGTCTATTTTATTGGTTCATTAATTTTAATTGCAGGTATTGCCCAAGCACTACATTCATTTCGCATTAAAGGTTTTGGTCAGTCAGCATTATGGGCAGTAATGGGGATTTTATACATTTTTATTGGTCTAATGTCATTTTTCCAACCTGTTGCTATTTCATCAGCCTTAACATTGGTGATTTCATTCTTGCTAATTATGAGCGGCTTTACACAAATATTTGCTGCTATGAATAACCGCAATTTACCTCGTTGGGGATGGATTTTAACCTCAGGGATTATTACATTAATTTTAGGATTTATGATTATTGCAGGTTGGCCATATGACAGTCTTTGGGTATTAGGTATGTTTTTAGGTATTGACCTTATTTTCCAAGGTTGGGCATATGTAGCTATTGGTTTTGCATTAAAAAAATAGATGTTAAATATTATATTCATTGCTCACAATCTAGTAATGACTTTCAAAAGGTTACCTCTAATTGTGAGCAGCAAGTAATTACAGTAATGACTCAAACACAAATACAACTTATTTAAGTTAATTTTATTATAAATGAATCAAGCTGATTATTTATAGATTTTGTTAGTTTTTGCCTTAACTTCTTGCATTGTTTGCAAAATTCGATGATAGTTATCAAGCCTTGATGGTGCAATTTTACCATCTTGTACCGCTTTTTGTAGTAAACAACCTGGCGTATCAAAGTGATTACAATCGCGAAAGTGGCAACCGCCTAAATAATTATCAAATTCTTTAAAACCACTAATTACTTGTTCTGGCTCTAAGTGCCATAAACCGAATTCGCGGATCCCTGGTGAGTCAATAATATCTCCACCATTTGGTAAGTGATAAAGCCGAGAGGAAGTGGTTGTATGTTGACCCAGTCCGGATATTTCTGAAATACCTCCAGTTATAACTGATTGTGATTGATAAGGTAACAATAAATTAATAATACTTGATTTTCCCACACCTGACTGTCCTACTAAAATGGAAACCTTATCTTGTAAAATATCTTGTAACAAAGCAATGCCTTGTTGATGTTGGCATGAAACATACAACACTTGATAACCAATTTTAGTATAAATAGCCAATTGGTTATCAATATTTTCACGCTCAGCATCGTTTAATAAATCAATTTTATTTAAAATAATAATCGGTTTTATATCAACCGCTTCACAAGCGACTAAATAGCGGTCAATAATATTAAGAGACAGCTCTGGCAATACAGCCGATATAATCACAATTTGATCTACATTTGCCGCAACGGGTTTAACGCCATCATAAAAATCAGGTCGGACAAGTTCAGAATGTCTTGGGTGAACTGCTTCAATAATACCATTGGTGTTTGGCTCTAAACTTTCGCGCCATACTACTTTATCACCAGTGACTATCGAAGGTAACGTGCGACGAATACTACAACGATAAATAAGACCTGCACTATCTTCAACATCAGCAGACTTACCAAAACGACTTATTACTACACCGTCACGAGGTGATGAAAAATTTGCCAGACTCTCATCTTTCTTTATTGCTAATCGTTGCTGATGTTTTGCTGCTACACGTCTTTTTTGATTATTGGATAGTTTATTTTTTGCCATAGTACTCATTTTTTTACTAAAACAGATTGTCAGTTATGCTACACTACTCAGTATCAAAAAGAAAATCTCTATAGCAAATTATGAACAAACAATCTCAAATTAATAGTAACAATCTAATTTGGATAGACCTTGAAATGACTGGACTCAATCCAATAACTGATCGTATTATTGAGCTCGCAACCATTGTTACCGATTCTAACTTAAATATCCTTGCTGAAGGTCCTGTGATTGCAGTTCATCAATCTGATGAGCAATTAGCATTAATGGATGAATGGAACCAAAACACCCATGGCAAATCAGGACTTATTGAGCGAGTTCGCAAAAGTACTATTACTGAACAACAGGCCGAACAACAAACCATCGAATTTTTAAAACAATGGGTACCAGAAAACAGCTCTCCAATTTGCGGTAATACTATTGGGCAAGATCGTCGTTTTTTATTTAACTACATGCCTAATTTAGAAAGTTATTTTCATTATCGCTATTTAGATGTCAGCACAATTAAAGAATTAGCTAAACGTTGGAAACCTGAAATACTAAAAGGGATTAGCAAACAAAGTTCACACCAAGCGCTTGATGATATTCGTGACTCAATTGCTGAACTTGTTTATTACCGAGAACACTTTTTTGATCTAATCAACTAAATTAGTATGCAAATTTTATATACTCTTTTATTGTATTTGATTCAACCACTAGTTTGGCTAAGACTGCTTTGGCGTAGTCGTAAAGCACCAGCTTATCGAAAGCGTTGGCTTGAACGCTATGGTTTTTGCAAAAATAAAGTTAACTCTAACGGTATTTTAGTGCATGCCGTATCGGTGGGTGAAACGATAGCAGCCATCCCACTAATCAAAGTACTTAAGCAACAATATCCTAGTTTACCTATCACAGTTACCACCATGACGCCAACAGGTTCAGAGCAAGTTAAATTATTACTCGGTGATAGCGTCAGCCATGTATATTTACCTTATGATTTGCCCTGCGCAATAAATCGTTTTTTAAATACGGTCAATCCTAAATTAGTGATCATTATGGAAACTGAGCTTTGGCCTAATTTTATCTGTCAGTGTTATAAACGAAATATTCAGCTAATTATTGCCAATGCCAGATTATCAGAACGTTCAGCTAATCGATACAGTAAACTAGGGCGATCCATTAGCAATTTACTATCAAAAATTAGTGCAATTGCCGCACAAAATAAGCAAGATGGAGAACGTTTTATTTCGCTGGGTTTACCCCGTGATCACTTAACAATAACCGGTAGTATTAAATTCGATATTGATATAACAGATCAACAACAGCAAAAAATAACAACGCTAAAACAGCAGTGGCAATTAGATCGCCCTATTTTTATTGCCGCAAGTACACATAATGGAGAAGATGAAATCATCTTATCTGCCTTTAAACGGTTATTACAAAAATATCCCAATTTGTTATTGATTATTGTCCCCCGCCACCCAGAACGCTTTAAAACCGTCGAAAAATTAATTAATGATTGCGGATTAAATTATATAAACCGCAGTAGCGGTCAAATTCCTGCTAAACAAACCCAAGTCATTTTGGGTGATACGATGGGAGAATTAATAGAACTTTATGGTATTGCAGATATTGCCTTTGTTGGTGGCAGTTTAGTGAAACATGGAGGGCATAATCCATTAGAACCCGCACTTCACCATATCCCAATCATTAGTGGCGAACATTTTTTCAATTTTAAAGTGATTTGTGAGCAACTTATTTCAGCTGATGGCATGATCATTTGTGCTAGCACAGCCGATTCCCTTTATTCAGCGATTAATGGGCTTTTAGAAAATAAAACGCGTAGTCAACAAATTGGCGAACAAGCGTATCAAGTATTAAAACAAAATCAAGGCGCACTACATAGGCTTTTTAACATTATCAACTATTATCTTTGCTCAAAATAAGGATTACTTGTGAATAAAAAACAAGGGTTATTGCTGATTAATCTAGGTACACCAAACGCGGCAACACCAGATGCAATAAAACGGTACTTAACCGAGTTCTTACTCGATCGCCATGTCGTTGATTTACCGAAACTATTTTGGTATCCGATTTTAAAGTACCTTGTAATACCTAAACGAGTGCCTTACATTATTCATCATTACCAAAAAATTTGGATAAATGGCTCATCACCTTTACTTCATTACAGCCAATTATTATGTGATAAATTACAACACCACTTACCAAATATTCAATGTGAATTAGCCATGACCTATGGTGAACCCAATATTCAATCTGCATTGAACAAGCTTCAATCATGTTCAAAAATTACGGTATTGCCACTTTTTCCACAATACTCAACAACCACAACACTCGCTGTACTTGATAAACTTAAACAAATTATAGCAACCGACAAAATCATAAATAGTATTGACTATATTCGTGATTATGCCGATCATCCAAGCTATATCAATGCACTTTATTTACAAATTAAGAAAGCATTTCAATGCCAAGGCGAGCCTGAAGTGCTTATACTTTCTTATCATGGTATTCCTGAGCGTTATATTTACAAACGAAAAGAGGATTATATTCAACGTTGTGAAATGACCACACAGTTATTAATCGAAAAATGCCGAACAAATAACATAAATATACCAATTCAAATGGCTTATCAATCGAAATTTGGAAAAGGCAAATGGGTTACACCAAGTACCAGCGATACACTACAAACATTAGCAAAAAGTGGTGTTAACAATGCGCACGTCATCTGTCCCGGATTTTCGGTAGATTGTATTGAAACTATTTACGAAATTGACGAAGAAAATCGAGAAATCTTTTTAAATGCAGGTGGAAAATCATTTTATTATATTCCCACATTAAATGACACTGACTTACAGATTAATTTAATCATGGCATTAATCAACCAAACTCAGCCACCTATACTTAATAATTTATACTGAAACACATAGTTACCGAAAACTTTCTAACAAAAATAATACGACTAAAAAAATTACACTAACAAGTAATTGTTGATTTTCAAACAAATAAAATTTTAAATTAACGAATATTAATGCTAACTATCTATCACCAAGGTAATCTATGGCGTATGATAAGGTATTATTTTATAATTCAGTATCTGAGCACTGAGGAGAAAATTAAGTGAAAATAATCATCATTGGCGCTCAAGCCGCAGGCGCAAGTGCTGCGGCAAAGGCTAAAAGAATGAACCCTGAGGCAACCATCCGTATTTATGAAAAATCAGATATTGTTTCGTTTGGAGCTTGCGGTTTACCTTATTTTATTGGTAACCATTTTACTGACGCCAACGAAATGATATCCCGAACGCCCGAGCAATTTCAAAAAGATGGTATTGAAATAAAAACTTTACATGAAGTCATTGCTATTGATACTAATCAAAAAAAATTAACTGTTAAAGATCTCAATACTGGCAATTGCTTTGATGATAGCTATGACAAGTTACTACTTGCAGTTGGTGCAAGTCCCATTATTCCCCCTTTTAAAAATAGTCAACTAAAAAATATCTTCACATTACGCAACCTGCATGATGGGTTAGCTATCAAACAGACATTATCCAACTCAAATATCAAAAATTTGATTGTTATAGGTGCTGGATATATTGGGCTTGAAATAGCTGAATCGCTTGTTGCTTTACAAAAAAACGTCAAATTGATTCAATTGGATGACAGAATTCTTATCGATGCATTTGATAGACAAATTACTAAACTAATTGAAGAAAATATTAAACAACATTGTGATCTACATTTGCAAGAGCGAGTACTTGGCTTTGAAGGATCGCACAATGTCACACATGTAATTACTGATAAATCACGATACCCTGCTGATGTTGTTATTATTGCAACCGGTGTTAAGCCAAAAAATGATATCTATAAAAACCTTGGTATCAAGACACTTGCAAATGGTGCCATAATCACCAACAGCTTTGGACAAACTAATATGGCAGATATTTATGCTGCTGGAGATTGTGTTGCCCTTCACCATAGAGTTAGTCATTCAATGGTATATATTCCACTCGCTACAGGGGCAAACAAACTAGGCAAAATTGTAGGCGAAAATTTAGGTGGCGGAAATTGTGAATATCCCGGCACTATTGGCACCTCAGCCTTAAAAGTCTTTGATATTGAAGCAGGACGAACAGGTTTAACTGAAAGCGAAGCCGAAAAAGCTGGAATTCCTTATAAAACAGTCATAGTTAAAGATAAAAATCACAGCAACTATGTTGCCGGTCAAACAAGTGTAACAGCAAAACTTATCTATCATGCCGACACTCGAGTGATTTTAGGTGGTCAAATAGCTGGAGGGCAAGGTGCGGCATTAAGGCTCAACACTCTTGCAACCGCAATATGGACGAATTTGAAAATTGATGAATTAGCCATGATAGATTTTCTTTATGCACCACCATTTTCCAGACCGTGGGATATTTTAAATATTGCAGGCTCAATCGCAAAATAGATAAAGGTATTATGAGCAATATAAAGACACACTCATATTACTTAAATATATTTTGGATAATGCAAATAGGTAGATAACGTGAAATAACATTCATTACATGATTTAACTGATTAAGATAGATATTAATAAATCTATCAATAAACATTTTACTAGATAATTAAATTTATTACTAAGGGGTGAGGGTTAAATATGCCAGATGCCATTTTTCAAGGAATCTTTTTTGAAAAGTTCTTATCTATTACTCATTATCAAACACTAATTGGTATTGGGCTATTGCTCATCTGTTTTTTTGCAGTAATGAGACCATTACAAAAGAGAAAAGTTAATTTTTCAATACGTATGTTAGTTGGGTTAATACTTGGTGCTGTGCTTGGTTTAGGCATTCAAGCCATAGCAGAATTTCCTGACTCATCAACAATCTGGATGCAAGAAACTGCAACTTGGTATGGACTATTTGGTCGAGCATTTATCGCTTTTATCCGAATGTTAGTAATACCACTCATATTTGTATCCATTGTTAAAGTAATTATCGATTTCTCGGGTAAAAAAAATCTACCCCAAATCGCATTCAGAGGAATTTTTTGGTTACTTTTTACAACAGCAATTGCTTGTATTGTTGGTATTTTATTAGCTAATCTATTTACATTAGGTGAAATAAGCCCAAGTTCTGTAAATCAAGCTCAGGCAAAACAATACACTAATATTATTGATACCTTCATAAATCTAATTCCAAGCAATATTATTGCATCAATGGTAAACGAAAATATTGTTGGATTGGTCATCTTCTCAGCCTTAATGGGGATTGCTGCCAACAGAATGGAAAAGAAAAACTCACAACCGATTGCCTTATTTAAAACGTTTATCGAAGCAATTTATAAGATCATCATGTCGATTGCGATGACAGTCATAAAATACATGCCCTATGCAGTAATTGCTTTACTCGCTCGCACCATTATTTCTAACGGAATACCCGCAATTATTCAGGTTTCAAGTTTTGTTGCTGCAATTTACGTCGCCACATTGATTATGTTGATTGTACATGTTGCCATTGTTGTGATTCATGGTATTTCACCAACCATGTTTATAAAAAAAGCGCTAGGAACATGGTTATTAGCCTTTACAAGTCGCTCATCTGTCGGTTCATTACCAATGACTATCTCAACCTTAACCGTGCGAATGGGTGTTAATACAGGTACAGCAAATTTAGTTGGCTCACTAGGTAGTACCATAGGAATGAATGGATGTGCTGGTTTCTTCCCAGCTTTACTTGCAGTTATGGTAGCTCATATGGTTGGCATTGATACTAATATCCAATTTTATATTATGCTTGTCATTGTCGTGGTTATTGGTTCAATTGGCATCGCAGGTATTCCCGGCACAGCAACGGTTGCGGCAACCGTTGTTTTGTCAGGTATGGGCATGGCAGAATACTTCCCATTAATTGGTATGGTTTTAGCTATTGATCCAATTATTGATATGGCTCGGACTTTGGCCAATGTTTCAGGTACCATGGCTGCAGCCATTGCTACCGATCGGGAGATAGGATTAATGGATATGAACATTTATAACGATCCTAATATAACTTTGGATAATGGAAATACCAAAACTTAAAAAATTATATAAAAAAGGGCGCTATCATGCGTCCTCTTTTATAATTAAACATAAATTTCAAAACATTAAATATTTTTTAACCAAGCTGTCACATCCTTACCAAGTATTTTATGGCGCATTGCATATTGAACAAAAGTTTGTACATAACCCAACTTATTACCACAGTCATGGCTACGGCCTTTTATGCAATAAGCATCAACGGAATCTTCTTCAAGTAGCATTGCAATGGCATCAGTTAATTGAATTTCACCACCTGCTCCTAATGGCGTTTTAGCAAGTAAAGGCCAAATTTTTTCTGATAAAACATAGCGCCCAACTACAGATTGATTTGATGGTGCTTCGTCAACGGATGGTTTTTCAACAACGCTATACATTTGTGCAACATTGCCAGCAGATAACACTTCACCACGACAGTCAACAATACCATAAGAAGAAACTAATTCTTTTGGTACTGGCTCTACCATGATTTGGCTGTGTTTGGTTTCATGATAATTTTTGATCATTGCGGCTAAATTATCGCTGGCTAGGTTACTTTCGTATTCATCAATAATCACATCCGGTAAAACAACAGCAAATGGTTCATCACCAACTAAAGGATAAGCACATAATACCGCATGACCAAGCCCTTTAGCCAAACCTTGGCGGACGCTAGTTATAGTGACATTTTTAGGTAAAATGCCTTGTACTTCTTGCAATAATTGGCGTTTAACACGCGCTTCTAACATGGCTTCTAATTCAAAACTGGTATCGAAGTGGTTTTCAATTGAGTTTTTTGATGAGTGCGTAACAAATATAATTTCAGTTATACCTGCAGCAATACATTCTTTAACTACATATTGAATAAGTGGCTTGTCAACAACGGGGAGCATCTCTTTGGGAATGGCTTTAGTTGCTGGTAACATGCGAGTACCCAAACCGGCAACAGGGATAACCGCTTTTGTTACTTTTCCATTCACTAAATTGTCTAAATTTGGTGTCATTTTATTTCCTTAAAATAAATTAACTAATTATGTCGCTATGAGTAATTTCACTACGGCGACCATTAACAAATGTATTTTTGACTCGTTCTGACTTTAATATATAAGTTATAAAAATACAGGCATAAATAATTACTCTAACAGTATTTTTTATATCATAAAAATTGAAATTAGATTGTAATATTAAAAAGCTTAAATATATACTTAATGGCATTAAAACGGCATAACCAAGTCTAAATACAATAAAAAAATAGGAAACTTATAATTTTTAGCAAAAAACAAATATATGATATAGCCATTTAAAAGAAAAATTAAACTAGTTATTCCTATTTCTAATAAAAAAACCAACTAAAATTAGCGATGTAATTTTCAGATTCAGGATCCGTTAATAGTGGTCATATGCCACTAAATATAATCATACCTAGTGTACAAAAAAGAGTATAAGCAAAACCAATAAAACTCATAATTAAACCAATACCGACTAAAATTAACCAACCGCCTAATCCTTTCAGCTCCTTTCCTTTGGTCATTTTTGTGCATATCTAATAATTGTTAAATAGTTAGATTCAATTAGCAAAGGATTATCTCTGTCTTTAGCTAAAGAATCAATAGTGATATAAACAATTTGGCAATTTTGTAACACGGCTTGCTTTACTACAAATTGTCCTTTTCGATCACGTGCTTCTTTTTGTACTTTGATGGTGTAAAGATCATCATATAAAGAGGCACTTTCGAATAAATTTGGTGTACGCAAAAATTCCTATTTGAGGTAATTACAAACAAGAATTTAATCGGTTAATTTTCCTTTTATTCCAGTATAACTACTAGGAAAATGTTTGCCTTCTTGACTTTGGGTAATATAAACATGATGATAACTTGACTTGTATGAAGGTAGTGGATTTAATAAAAATTCAATACCTGATAGATTTGAATATTGTCAATTTTCTATAGTTAAAGGTGCAGTTCGAAAATTTAATAAGCTGCACCCAACAAGTAAAAATAATGTAACTATAAATAAAATACGTAACATTTAACTAAATATATTTAAGACGTTAAAATATTTGTAAATAATCTATAACGTTAGTTACATTTTGTCGCTCACTTTTTCGGCTGTATGTGAAATGGCTTTTCCACCCGATTCGACATCTTCGCCAACACCTTTTACTGTATTACATCCAACAACAAGAGTCGTCATTGCTATCCCTAATATTAACATTAACATTTTATGGAACATAAAATACACTCCTTTATTAATATGATTATTTTAATGCAGCAAATGCTTCTGCCACACGCTCGATATTATGGTGATTTAAACCTGCTACACACATTCTTCCGCTATCCACCAAATAAATAGCAAAATTATCTTTCAATTGTGTAACTTGCTCTTTACTAAAACCGGTATAACTGAACATGCCCTGCTGTTTTACTAAATAATCAAAATGACAATCAGGTGCTGCTTGTTTTAATAATTCCACCAGAGTTGATCGCATGGTTACAATGCGAGTTCTCATGGAGTCGACTTCTTTTAACCATTTCGCTTTAACTCCTGGATTATTTAAAACATAACTTACTAACTGTACACCATATGCCGCTGGGGTAGAATAATTTTGGCGAACTAGTGCTTGCAGCTGCCCTAATACACAGCGTGCGGCTTTGCTGTTATCACATAAAACTGATAAACCTCCAACTCGTTCACCATAAAGTGAAAATGTTTTTGAAAATGAGTTACTGACAAATCCACACAATCCTGCATTTGCCATTTTTCGAATCGCATAAGCGTCTTCTTCAATACCTTTGCCAAAACCTTGATAAGCAATATCCATAAATGGAATAAGATCTCGTTCTTGTAAAATTGTTATCACTTTATCCCACTGTGATTGGGTTAGATCGGCGCCAGTTGGGTTATGGCAACAAGGATGTAGTAAGACAATGCTTTTAGTAGGTAATTGGCTTAATGTTTCAAGCATTGCTTCAAATTTTACGCCACACGTTTGTTCATCAAAGTAAGGATATTTGTTTACTTTAAAACCTGCACCATTAAAAATGGCGATGTGATTTTCCCAAGTTGGATCGCTGACCCATACTTGTGAGTTTGGGAAATAGCGAAATAAAAAATCAGCACCTATTTTAAGAGCCCCCGATCCGCCTAGTGTTTGTATTGTTGCGATACGTTTATCTTTATAAGCTGGGTGTTGTTCGCCAAATAACAAAGAGCCAATAGCTTGGCAATAAGATGGTAATCCACTCATAGGCAAATAAAGCTGTGCTTCTTGATTGTGATGATAAATATAATCGCGAGCCATTTTTATGCATTCTAATTGAGGAACTACGTTGTTTTCATTATAATAATAACCAATGCTTAAATTAGTCTTATTAATGCGATTATCATTAATAAATTCAGAAACTAACGATAAAATCGGGTCCCCTGCGTACGGTTCTACTTTTTCAAACATATTCACAATCCAGTTAAAACAAAAATAATGATAAATAATTGTAGATTATTGCACCAACTTTATTGGCAATCAATCATTAAATAACAGCTTAACAATAAATAATTAATTTCATTTTTGGTTAAGAAAATGGCTATATTTTTGATAATAAAAAGTAATAGATAGGATAACTAAAAATGTAACGTGTTTTAACTCGCCTCTTTATACTAAAACATAGGGTTTTTCTGAAACTTTTTGACAAAAATTAGCACCTTTTGGTGCTAATTAGGTAAATAAATTTATTTAGCAGCAATCACTTCTATTTCAACTTTAGCATCTTTAGGAATTCGAGCAACTTGTACGCAAGAACGAGCAGGGAAAGGGGCATTATTTTCAATAAAAAAGGCTTCGTATACCGCATTTACCGAAGTAAAATCATTCATATCGGCTAGAAAAATAGTTGCTTTGACAATATTATTCACTTGATAACCAGCAGTGGTAATAATCGCTTTAACATTTGCTAAACTTTGTTTTGCTTGTTCTTTCACACAACTTGGCATTTCACCGGTAATCGGATCTAAAGGTATTTGTCCTGAAACAAATAACATATTCCCTAAATTTATAGCCTGTACATAAGGACCAATAGCTGCAGGTGCTTTATCAGTATTAATGATGTTTATCATATCAATTCCTCCTTTTATTGCTTTACGCTAGCTTTAGAAAATAAAATAGGTAAAATTTATTAATAATTATCTTGTAACCATTTGAACAGGATCATAATTTAGTGTCAAGGTAGAACAAAATTATGATCATGGGACTTCCGATAATTTTCTGCTATGATAACCAAAATTTTTTATTTTTTACGAGAGTTAATATGTTCGAGAATTTAACCAACCGTTTATCACAGACATTTCGCAATATTAGTGGTCGTGGACGACTATCTGAAGACAATATTAAAGATGCGTTGCGCGATGTGCGTATGGCATTGCTCGAAGCTGATGTTGCCCTGCCAGTGGTTCGTCAATTTATTAATCAAGTTAAAGAAAAAGCCGTTGGATTAGACGTCAGCAAGAGTCTAACTCCAGGGCAAGAATTTATCAAAATAGTTCAAAATGAACTCACTAGCGCAATGGGTGAAGTCAACAGTTCGCTCAATTTGGCAACCCAACCACCTGCTGTTATGTTAATGGCTGGGTTACAAGGTGCTGGTAAAACAACTAGCGTTGCTAAACTGGCTAAATTCCTCAAAGAAAAACAGAAAAAGAAAGTTCTAGTGGTGTCTGCCGATGTTTATCGACCCGCTGCAATTAAACAGTTAGAAACTTTGGCTAAAGCAATTGATGTTGAGTTCTTTCCATCTGATGTTACTGAAAAACCGATCAGTATCGTAAATAAAGCTATTTCTCATGCAAAATTGCAATTCTTTGATGTGCTTATTGTCGATACCGCAGGTCGTTTGCATGTCGATAGCGACATGATGAATGAGATCAAAGCTCTTCATCAAGCCATTAATCCAATCGAAACATTATTTGTGGTTGATGCGATGACAGGACAAGATGCTGCCAATACAGCTAAAGCGTTTAATGATGCATTACCTCTTACTGGGGTAATTTTAACTAAAGTCGATGGCGATGCACGTGGTGGAGCTGCGTTATCAATTCGTCATATTACCGGTAAACCAATTAAATTCCTTGGAATGGGAGAAAAAACCGATGCTTTAGAGCCGTTTTATCCTGATCGCATTGCTTCACGTATTTTAGGTATGGGCGATGTACTATCTTTAATTGAAGAATTACAAAGTAACGTTGATCGCGAAAAAGCCGAGAAAATTGCTAAAAAATTAAAAAAAGGCGATAAGTTCGATTTTAATGACTTTCAAGACCAACTCAAGCAGATGCGTAATATGGGAGGAATGGGGGCTTTGCTAGCTAAATTACCCGGTGTTGGCCAACTTCCAGATCATATTAAAGCACAAATGGATGATAAAATTACCATAAAAATGGAAGCAATCATTGGTTCGATGACATTAAAAGAGCGTGCTAATCCTGAAATCATTAAAGGTTCTCGTAAACGCCGTATTGCCAACGGTTCGGGAACTCAAGTTCAAGATGTTAACAAGCTATTAAAACAGTTTGAAGATATGCAAAAGATGATGAAAAAAATGAAAGGTGGTGGCATGATGAAGATGATGCGCCAAATGAAAGGATTAATGGGTGGAAGTATGGGATTGCCTCCTCGTTAAAGTATCATAAATTCAAATCTTCAATAGGGGTAATATAACTATCACAAGCTTCATATCAACTTTCCAAACAATATCGCACTGATAAACAGTGCGATATTGCTTTTAATCGGTTAATTTTTTTGCTTCGTTTCACTATTTGATTTAATCGGTTTAATCTTTACTGGATAGCTCATCGTAAGTACTGTGCCTATGGATGACATGATAATAAAGGCAATGGCTAACCATTGATTACTAGTTAACTGCTCGTGCAAAACCACTAACCCAGAAAACGCTGCAAAGACAGGAGACAAGCTCATTAATGTACTAAATGTTTGCGCAGGTAACCTTGGTAGTGCAATCATATCTAAGCCATAAGGGATTGCCGATGCCAATAACGAAACAACAAAAATAAGCGGAAGCAATTCCAACGAAAACATTGTACTACCACTTTGCCAAATACCAATAGGAAATAAAAAACAGGCAGCAATAACCGATCCAACTGCTACACTTGATGTCCCATAAATAGTGCAGGCTTTGCGTCCAAATAAAATGTAACATGCCCACCCACTTCCCGCTAACAACGCAAAGAAAATCCCTATAGGATCTAAATTATCTGAAACTTGATAAAGTGGTAAAAGCATAGACAGACCAATAATAGCAATACTTAGCCAAATAAAATCAAGTAGTTTTCGAGATGAGCACATTGCCACCATAATGGGTCCTGTAAGTTCAATAGCGACAGCGACCCCCAGTGGCACTCGTGCAATTGCGTTATAAAACGCTAAATTCATACCACCAATTGAAGTACCATACAAAAAAACATATTTCAATGCCTGTTTTGTCATTGTTTTACGCCATGGTTTAAATATAAGAATCAACATAATGGATGAAAAAAACAATCGCCAAGCCGTCATCCCTTCAGGCCCTAATACAGGAAACAGATATTTAGCAATTGATGCACTGCCTTGTACTGAAATCATCGAAATAAAAATTAATAAAACAGGCAAAGTCCTTTTAAACATAAATAATTACCTTAATTAAAGTTATTGTATATAAAACTGATGACAAGAAGTTTCAGGAAACTTATGTGTTTCAGTATAAAAATATCTGTTCAACAGATTTATTTGCAATATTGATTAATTAGTTTTCCCTTTTTACTGACAATAAGGCAAGATCTTGTAACGCTTGTTTATAAGGCGTATCAGGTAAAATTGCGATAACGTCAAACGCTTTTTGCGCTTCTTTTTGAGCGGTTTGTAACGTAAAATCTAGTGAACCACATTCGTCCATGATGTTTAAAATACGATCTAATAATTGTCGACCATTACCTTGCTCTATTGCTTGGCGTATTAATGCCGCATCTTGGGCGTTTTTTGTGTGGTGCATAGCATGTAAAAGCGGTAGAGTAGGTTTGCCTTCGTTAAGATCATCCCCTAAATTTTTACCTAATTTTTGATTGCTATCAGCGCTATAATCGAGTAGATCATCAATGATTTGAAAGGCTGTACCTAGATATTTTCCATATTCTTGTAGGGCAAGCTCTTGCTCCTCACTAGCTCCAGCTAGGACAGCAGCAGAATGTGATGTTGCTTCAAATAGGCGTGCCGTTTTTCGATAAATTACATCTAAATATTGTTCTTTTGTGATATCTGGATCGTTACAATTAATCAACTGTTGTACTTCGCCTTCAGCTATTACATTGGTTGCAGCCGACATGATCGTCAATACTTTGAACGATCCTGTACGTACCATCATTTGAAAAGAGCGTGTGTAAATATAATCGCCAACTAATACACTAGCGGCATTGCCAAAAAGTGCATTAGCGGTTGATTTGCCTCGGCGTAAATCTGATTCATCAACAACATCATCATGCAATAAGGTGGCGGTATGAATAAATTCGATAAAAGCAGCAGTAATAATATGTTTATCACCTTGGTAGTTGAGTGCTTTGGCTATTAATAATGCGATAACAGGACGTATACGTTTACCACCACTACTAATGATGTAATTGCCTAATTGATTAATTAAAGCCACATCAGAAGTTAGTTCTGCCTGTATTGCCTCATTTACTTTAACTAAATCATGTTTAACAAGATCGAATATTTGATTCATTGATGGATTATTCATCAGACTAACCGCTTAAAAAAATAACAGGTATATTATTAAATATTATCTGATAAATATTATTATGTCACAAGGTTAACTTTATCTTCTTTTAAAAAAGACTACAAATGATAAGCATTTTCATTTAAAATACAAGTCTTAAGTTAAAAATGATATTAGTGATGAAGATTAACTTTGATATAGATATCGGTAATGATAAAGTACCCCAATTACCAGTTCAAATAAAGCAAAAAAATAGCTACCTATTTACTTTGCTTTCTGTATTTTTACATTTATGTCTAATAGTATTATTATTTAGCTCTGCATTTTTTTCCAAAAACATTATGATTGATAATGGGGACAATTCCATTAAGGCCATTATGATCGACTTATCCCAGCTGACAGCACCTAAACAATTATTAGTAGAAAATATACCTGAAATCAAAGGGGCAAAAGACAGCGAGAGAATAGACAACAAACTAATTGAAAAACCAATAATCGAAACTGAAATCGTCAAAGAAAAAAATCTAGAACCTATTACAGAAAAAAAACCTGAAAAATTGGTGGACATTTTAAAAAAAGAAGTGACAATAAAACAAGAAACCAAACCCAAACCGAATCCAAAACAGAAATTATCTCAAAAAGAGTCTTTGCCTCAAGTAAAGCAAGAAATAATTAGTAATAAAATTAAAGAAAACCTTTCTGTAGCCCCTTCTATTGGTAATAACCACCAATATTCGAAGACACCTTCAGCTATTATCCGAAATCAGCCTGAATATCCACGTCGTGCACTTGATTTGCGTTTAGAAGGATATGTAATTGTAATGTTTGATGTTAATAGCAATGGCCGAGTTGAAAATATTCGGATTCTTAAAGCAAAACCAAACAATATCTTTAATCGTTCTGTTATTAATGCTATGAAAACATGGAAATACCAACCTATTATTACAAAAGATTTAAAAACAAAAATTATTTTTAATCGAGATAAATCAATTCAACTGGATAATAGCTAGATTTTACCATAATCAAATATTAATTGGTTAAAGTTAAACCATGTTAGATAAACAATATTAAATTCACAAAATCATCGCCTCATTAAGCTTTCAATTTTTTCTGGATCTTTTGGCACTCCCAACGTTAAAACTTCGTTTCCTGATTCTGTAATTAAAATATTATCTTCAATTCGAACTCCTATTCCTTTATAACACTCTGGTGCTTTAGCACCTTGACTTATATATAAACCGGGCTCGACTGTCAATACCATACCCGGCTCTAAGATACGATCTCTTCCACTACCAACATCATGAACATCCATACCAAGCCAGTGCCCTAAACCATGCATATAAAATGCAGTATAAGCTTTATTAGTAATCAAAGATTCTACATCACCTTTCATAATCCCTAAGTTAACTAAACCTGTAACCATTGTTCTAATCACATGATTATTTACTTCCATAATGGATGTACCTGGTTTGAAAAGTTTAATAGCTTGATATTGGGATGCTAAAACAATGTCATAAATTGCACGTTGAGCTTGATTAAATTTGCCATTAATCGGAAATGTACGAGTAATATCTCCAGCATAATATTGATATTCACAACCCGCGTCAATCAATACCAAATCACCGTCTTTTAATGAATCACCGTTGTTCTCGTAATGTAATATACAACTATTATTTCCTCCTCCAACAATAGTATTGTAAGATGATGATCGAGCACCATGCCAAGCAAATTCATGTAAAATTTCAGCCTCTAATTGATACTCGTATAATTTTGGCTGACATATTTTCATGGCACGTACGTGAGCTTGAGCACTAATCTCACAAGCTTTACGTAACATTGCTATTTCAAAATCAGATTTGAACATGCGCATTTCATGCACAATAGGCCGCCAATCTATTAATTTATTAGGTCCTATTAATTTTGCATCTTGCCGTAGTGTTGTTAGTGCTCGCTTAACGATCCTATCGGCATATTCATACTGCTGGTCTGCATGATAAATACTCGTTTTACCATTTAATATATCTGGTAATATCTTATCAATTTCATCAAAAAGATAAGCTTCATTTACCAAAATGGTATCAAAAGCAGCTTTCTGACCTAAACGATAGCCAGTCCATATTTCCGCCAAAGGATCTTTCTTACGATTAAACAATACACATTTAGGGATGTTATCATTTTGTTTAATGATCAAAAATAAAGCTTCTGGTTCTGAAAAAAATGTAAAATACCAAAAATCACTATTTTGTCGATAAGGATAATAAGTATCATTACTTCGTGTCACTTCAGGAGAAGCAAAAAAAAGTGCCACACTATTAGTTTCCATTTGTGAAAAAAGTTTTTCACGGCGAGAAACGATTTCTGATTTGATATCTATTGGTATCGTCATTATGACCTCAATTAAAATTAATGTTTAACAGATTAGTCTTAATGAATTGTTGGCGTTATATCGGGCTCATTAAATTCGTCAAAACATAATATGGATGTAATACGAACATACTCTTTAATTTCTTCAAATGCGAAACCAAGCTCTTGCTGATCTTCATTTTCATCATATCCTAATTGTACAATTTGACGTAAATCATAAATTGCTTCACCAACTTCGCCTTTAAGGTGATTAATTTTAGGTTGAACAAGCCCAATACCAAGTAAAAAATGATTTACCCAACCTACTAAATCATTAATCTGAGAATAAAGTTCTTTATTGCTAAGAAATAGTTGAAATTCAAAATGCTCATCAAAAAATTGCTGCTTAGTTATATTATAAAGCTGACTAATTTGTTGCTCTAAATATTCTGGCATTTTTTGTCCATTATTTAACATGTCTTCAACTAATGGTCGCCAACTTTCATCATGATTTCCGCCAGCTAAAAGACCTGAGATAAAACCATGTAATTCAGCAGCTGTAATACCTATTTTATATAGGATTAATTGTCGATTAAATTCATCATAATTAGTGGTATCTGTCATTAACTTCACCTTGATTTTGTTAAATCAACAAAAATGCACCCCCTGCACTTTAATTGATTATTAGTATATAATTCATAATTGGCTATAAATAATAAACATGTTACTAAGCTTTATAAAGGAATTATTTTGAATATTGTAAGATTTATCTTGAAATCGCCCATACTTCTTTTGATATTTGCAATATCGTTAACTGCATGTGGCACCTGCTCGCCTAACAAGGGCACCATCATCCTTGATGTAAAGGATAAAACACAAACGTATGTAACCGGTCAAGACCTCCCAAGCCACTACAAATTAGGAAATAGTGAACAAGAACTTCAACGCTTCGAAACCTTCTGTTCTGAAGAAATTCAAGTATCACAGCTTGATGGCAGCGAAGAAACTGTTTTTGAAAATATCAAACATGGCATTCATGGACAAATTGAATTTAAAAACTGCAGTGACAAAGTCACTCGAATTTACCAATATTGATAAAAAAAAACTATCTTTATATTTTAAAACGAATAAGATTAACAGATTGTAAAATATCTATAAAATCTTACTAGCCATTCAAGATGTTTTTATTTATATTGATCAGGCTAATGAAAATATTTTTGGAGTAAAACAATTATGTATAAACAAGATGTAACCATTACTGCACCAAATGGTCTCCATACTCGCCCTGCGGCACAATTCGTAAAAGAAGCTAAAAACTTTAATGCAGAAATTACTGTCACATCAAATGATAAAAGCGCTAGCGCCAAAAGCTTATTTAAATTACAAACACTAGGTTTGACACAAGGCACAACCATTACTATTTCTGCTGAAGGCGAAGATGAAAAAGAAGCAGTCAATCACTTAGTTAAACTACTTCCAGAGTTGGAATAATATCCAAAATGCAATAAAGAACAGATTTAAAATTGAATAAGGATCAAATGTTATGGTATCAGGTATACTTGTTTCCCCGGGTATTGCTTTCGCAAAAGCGCTATTATTAAAAGAAGAACCTATTGTTATTAATAATAGGCAAATTCTTGATAACAAAATTGATGCTGAAATTGAGCGTTTTAAAGAAGCCCGCCAAAAATCAAGCGAGCAATTGAATGCGATCATGGAACGCGCAAAATCCACATTAGGCGAAGATAAAGCCGCTATTTTTGAAGGGCATATCATGCTACTTGAAGATGAGGATCTTGAATTAGAAGTTATTTCGCGTATTAAAAGCAAGCATTCTACCGCTGATGCCGCAGTACAATCTGTATTTGAAACTCAAGCAAAAGAGCTTGAAAATTTAGAAGACGAATATTTAAAAGAGCGCGCAGCTGATATTCGTGATATAGGCAAAAGACTTCTCAAAAATATTTTAGGTATTGAGATTGTGGATTTAAGTGCCATTAGCCAGCCTTGTATTTTGGTTGCGACCGATCTTACACCGTCAGAAACTGCACAATTAAATTTAGATATGGTTTTAGGTTTTATCACTGATGCTGGTGGTCGTACCTCACACACATCAATCATGGCCCGTTCATTAGAAATTCCAGCAATTGTTGGGGCATCTAATGCAACTCAAGCGATCAAACAAGGTGATTTTATTATTTTGGATGCAATAAATAATGCTATTTATATTAATCCAGATCACACCACACAAGAAAAGCTAAAACAAGTCCAAGTTAAATTTATTTCAGACAAAGAAGAATTAGCAAAATTAAAAGATTTGCCAGCTGTAACTCTTGATGGACACCAAGTTGAAATTTGTGCAAACATTGGAACCGTGCGTGATATTGCCGGTGCTGAACGCAATGGTTATGAGGGTATTGGTCTTTACCGTACTGAATTCTTGTTTATGGATCGTGATGCTTACCCAGATGAAGAAGAACAGTTTAAAGCTTATAAAGAAGTAGCTGAATCAACTAATGGTTTATCAGTTATTGTACGTACAATGGATATTGGTGGTGATAAAGATGTACCGTATATGCATTTACCAAAAGAAGAAAATCCATTCTTAGGTTGGCGAGCAATTCGTATCTGTATGGATCGTAAAGAAGTGCTTCATGCACAATTAAAAGCGATTTTACGTGCCTCTGCATTTGGCAAATTACGTATCATGTTCCCAATGATTATTTCGGTTGAAGAAATTCGCATATTAAAAGCTGAAATTAATATTCTTAAAGAACAGTTAAATGCCGAAGGTAAAGCGTTTGATAAAAATATCGAAATCGGTGTAATGATTGAGACACCTGCTGCAGCCGTAATTGCTCATCATTTAGCTAAAGAAGTGGATTTCTTTAGTATTGGAACCAATGATCTAACACAATACACGCTTGCTGTTGACCGTGGTAATGAACTAATTTCTCACCTATATAACCCTCTTTCGCCTTCTGTACTAGCAATGATCAAAAAAGTTATAGATGCTTCCCATAAAGAGGGTAAATGGACAGGTATGTGTGGCGAGCTTGCAGGGGATGAAAGGGCGACAATCTTATTACTTGGCATGGGGCTTGATGAATTTAGTATGAGTGCAGTCTCAATTCCTAAAATTAAGAAATTGATTCGCAATACTAACTTTGAAGAAGCTAAAAAACTAGCCAATACTGCATTAGAAAAAGCAACAGCTAAAGAAGTTATTGATTTAATAGATAATTATACTGCTGAAAAGCAAATTTGTTAGGAGACAATGATGGGATTATTCGATAAAATCAAGCAGTACCTATCCGATGACAATAAAAATAGAATCGAAGTAATCGCACCATTAAGTGGTGAGATTGTCAAAATTGAAGATGTACCTGATGTGGTTTTTGCTGAAAAAATCGTGGGTGATGGTATTGCAATTAAGCCTACGGGTAATAAAATTGTAGCACCATTAAATGGTAAAATAGGTAAAATTTTTGAAACGAACCACGCATTTGCAATCGAATCAGATGAAGGTATTGAACTTTTTGTCCACTTCGGAATTGATACAGTAGAATTAAAAGGTGAAGGCTTTACGCGTATTGCAGAAGAAGGTCAACAAGTTAAAATTGGAGATACTATTATTGAATTTGATTTACCTTTATTAGAAAGTAGAGCAAAATCAGTATTAACACCTGTTGTTATTTCAAATATGGATAGCATTTTGGAGTTAACCAAGCTTACTGGTACCGTTGAAGCAGGTAAAACGCCTGTTATGCGCATTAAAAAATAATTATCTATTGAACTAAAAGCCCTTCAGTATCAACTGAAGGGCTTTTTCATATAAAAATCAACATTACCTGACTAAGAAAATTCACTAACGCCATTTTTTATATTGATTAATCAAATTATTAGTTGAAACATCATGTGAGTTTACAGGTTCATCATCTGCTAATTCGGGTAAAATACGCCCAGCCAGTTGTTTGCCAAGTTCAACACCCCATTGATCAAAACTAAATATATTAAGAATAACTCCTTGAGTAAAAATTTTATGCTCATACATCGCAACTAAGGCACCAAGGGCATAAGGAGTAATTTTTTTCACTAATATTGAATTAGTTGGTCTATTACCTTCAAATACTTTAAATGGTACAACAGACTTCACTTCATCAAGATTTTTTCCTGCAGCTATGAACTCTTGCTCAACCTGTTCTTTTGTTTTACCAAAAGCTAAAGCTTCAGTTTGAGCAAAAAAGTTAGATAATAATTTTGGGTGATGATCTCCAACTGGATTATGGCTTATTGCTGGTGCAATAAAATCACAAGGAATGAGTTTAGTACCTTGGTGAATTAATTGATAAAATGCATGTTGACCATTGGTTCCTGGTTCGCCCCAAATAATTGGGCCTGTTGTGTAAGGTATTTTATTACCGTTGCGATCGATACTTTTACCATTTGACTCCATATTTCCCTGTTGGAAATAAGCTGCAAAACGGTGCATATACTGATCATATGGTAAAATAGCTTCGGTTTCGGCACCACAAAAATTGTTGTACCAAATACCAATTAATGCCAGTAACGTTGGGATATTTTTATCAATTGGTGCGCTTTGGAAGTGCTTATCCATCGCATGACCACCGGCTAAAAATTGTTTGAAGTTATCAAAACCAATTGATAAAACAATCGATAAGCCAATTGCCGACCAAGATGAATAACGTCCACCAACCCAATCCCAAAATTCAAACATATTAGCTGTATCAATACCAAATTTTTCAACTTCTTTAGCATTAGTTGAAAGAGCAACAAAGTGCAAAGCAACTGCTTTATCATCTTTAGCAGCATCAAGTAACCATGCTCGTGCTGTTTGTGCATTTGTCATAGTTTCTTGAGTGGTGAAAGTTTTGGATGCAACCAAAAATAAAGTGGTTTCAGGATTTAAGCCTTTTAACGCTTCAACGATATGTGTGCCATCTACATTTGATACAAAATGCATGTTCAAGTGGTTTTTGTAAGGTCGTAGCGCTTCGGTAATCATTACTGGCCCTAGATCTGAACCACCAATACCAATATTGACCACATCAGTAATGGCTTTACCAGTGTATCCTTTCCATTCACCATTAATGATTTTTTTACTGAATGATTCCATCTTAGCTAAGACAGCGTTAACATCATCCATCACATTCTTACCATCAACATAAATTGGTGTATTTGATACATTACGTAAAGCAACATGCAAAACAGCACGATCTTCAGTACGATTAATTTTCTCACCACTATACATGGCTGTAATTGCATCACTTAGATCACATTCATCAGCAAGTTTATAAAGTATTTCTAACGTTTCTTGCGTGATACGATTTTTGGAAAGATCAACCAAAAATTCATCCTCAAAAAGGATACTGAGTTTCTCAATTCGTTTTGGCTCTTCTTCTAAAATTTGAGCAATGGTTTTATTATGATGCTTTTGGTAACTTACTTGAAGGGATTTCCAAGATGAAGTGTTAATTGGATCGATGGATTTTAACATAACTAATTCCTTAAATAATAACGCACTGTATCCATAATATAACTATGCCTAAAAGGATGCAAGATAAGGATCTTTTATCTGTTCTTACTGAAATGATAGGGTTAATAGCTTAACTAGCCTACTAAGCAACAAACTTTTAATTTATTTTTTAGCCGTTCCTATGTCAAATTGTCTTATGGTTTGGCTTGTAGATATTTAGTACGAAGAAAGGGGGAAACTCTTGTACTAAGTTTAACTAATGTTCTTCATGCAGATTGAATACAAAAAAATCCCTAACATTGCCGGCAGTATTAAATTGCCATATAAAATATAATGCATTTTGCACTGCATCACTGACACCTTACAATAATAGTAAAAGAACTATCGCATACTAAGAATAATGTTTCGTTTGATAATCCAACACCTCATCGACTAATTTAATATTTGAGGGAGAATTTGACACAAACAGCCATTTACAATCAAATTTGCCTTGATACACAACTTGCTAGTTATATTATTAAATAACGTAAAGAATTCATTCGGTAAGTTTTCTTTATTATAAGAAACTATTCTCGATCAAAGATTTCTTTAGATATCAATTTGTGTCGAATCTTTTTATTTAACTGAAATAAATCATTTTTTGAATTTGGTAATAGCCATGAATCAAACTCAAGCTGATTTTGTAATAAAAAAGCATACTCCGTAGTTAAGGCTATTTTAAGTTCATTTATAACTTTGTGGTTATCATGACCATAAACAATTAATATTATGATATAAAAAATTTTTCAAGTATTGAGTATAGCTGCTGACATTTTTCTGATTAACTAACACAATATTAAATCGATTCATCTTAATCTTTATTATAATAAAAATGTTTTCTTAACGCTGATTCTTATAATAATGTTTTAGGAAATTCAACAAAACCATATTTAATTAATGAGCTTTCGTGCGTTGATTATTGCAGATCTTGGCCATTGTGTTTGTTTAACTTATTCTTTATATTCTAATAAGCAATGCATAAAATTAATTACAATATTTTAGGATTAAATTTATACATTGTATGGTTTTATATTAAATGATATTTATAATAGGGCTTATTTTTTCTTTAATCTCAAATGTTTCTTATTTTGGAAATATCTTATTAATATCTTGAAAGTTTTTGTTATTTACTTTTTCAATTGAAAAATTATTCACCATCATGCACAATTAAAGCAAATAATTATCATAATGATTTATTTTAATCATCGATTGTTAAATTACGGGTAGTCAAATCAAATGGTGTTAATTGATAAACATAGTAATTGAGCCAATTACTAAATAATAAATAAGCGTGACTACGCCATGACGCTTTAGGCGACAAACTAGGATTATTATTCGGGAAATAATTTTCAGGGATATCTGGTTGAATACCTGCTTTGAAATCACGAAAATATTCCTTTGCTAAAGTGAAAGAATCGTATTCAGGATGACCTGTCACAAATGCCATGCGCTTATTAGCCGTTGTCATTAGATAAGGACCAGTGACATCTGATTCAGCTAAAATTGTCAAATCAGTATAACTTTTGATTTTATCTATTGGGAAATCAGCATAACGAGAATGAGGTGCTAAAAATAAATCATCAAAGCCACGAGTTAATATAGCATTGGGTTGTGCTAATTGATGCTGATAAACGCCAGATAATTTATTTGAGCGCGTGAATTTTGGTAAATCATATAATATATTCAATGCCGCTTGCACCGCCCAACAAATAAACATGGTTGAAGTTACATGTTCTTTCGCCCATTTGATAATTTCGGTTAATTTAGACCAATAAACCACATCTGAAAATGCGACTTTACCCAATGGAGCGCCTGTAATGATTAAACCATCAAAATTTTGTTCGCAAATATCTTCAAAATCACAATAAAAGCTATTTAAATGCTCGACAGGAGTATTTTTAGATTCGCGTTGGTCTATTCGTAATAACTGAATATTGATTTGTAAAGGAGAGTTAGAAAGCAACCGTAAAAATTGGTTTTCTGTTTCTATTTTTTTAGGCATTAAATTCAAAAAAAGAAGCTTAAGTGGACGAATTTCTTGCATATTTGCACGAGATGAAGTCATAATAAAAACATTTTCTTTACGAAGCACATCAACAGCAGGCAATGAATCAGGAATACAGATAGGCATAAAAACTCCTAATAATCAATAAGCTTTAAAAAAAACAAATAGACGTCTAGAAATCCATATAGCTAAATATAGAGAGTTCTAGATTATTTGTCGAGTTTTTTATTCAATAATTATACAAAATAGTTCAAGATGGCATCATGAGAATGATCAATTAGACTTAGAAAAAGCTATCAAAAATATTAAAAGAACCTAGTATCAGTACGCCAAGTATCAGCAGTAAGAGCTTCACCAAAATAGCTATTGATTAGTTTTTGAGTAATCTCGCTTAATGGCGAAGCCAACACTTCTGCTGTATTACCATATTCAACAAGCTCACCTTTATGCATAACCAAAATCTCGTCACTAATATGTTTCATCATACCAATATCTTGCGTCACATAAACATAAGAAATGTTTTGCTGAGCTTGCAATTTCAACATCAAATTCACAATTTGAGATCGCATCGAAATATCTAATGCAGCTAATGCCTCATCAAGAATAATAACTTTAGGCTTTAAAATTAATGCTCTAGCCAATGCCACACGTTGTTTTTGTCCTGAAGCCATAACAGAAGGATAATAAAAAGCATGTTCTGGCAATAAACCAACTTGTTTTAAAACATCACTAATCAATTTTTCACGTTCAAATGCATTATAACGTGTATTATGCTTTAATGGGATTTCAAGTAATTGACCGATACGAAGCCTTGGATCAAATGAACTTTCAACATGTTGAAAAATCATTCGAATAAGCTGACAGCGATGGCTATAATCGCCATATTCTACTTTAGATCCATCAATCCAAATATCGCCACTATCTGGTTTCACCATGCCAACTAACATTTTTGCTAATGTGGATTTTCCTGAACCATTTTGACCAATAATCGCTAATGTTTTACCTTCATTAAGTGAAAAGGATAAAGATTTAACCGCATCAATACGTAAATGCCCAAAGAATCCTTTAGGAACACTAAATTGTTTAGATAAATTACGTACTTTTAGAATGGGGTTCATGGTGTATTCCTATTGTTATCTGTATTGCTCATCAGTATTTAAAGGAAAATGGCAGGCAACAGAGTGGCCTTTTATCTGATTCAGTTCAGGCGCTAAAATACATTTTTTTTGCGCATATGGACAGCGAGGGCCTAATCGACAACCAATCGGCAAATGTTCTAGTGAAGGGATCACGCCTGGCAAAGTATTTAATGGGCTCTTATGCGGCATGGCTTTACCAAAGTCGGGAATAGCATAAATTAATGCTTGTGTATAAGGATGATATGGTGACTTAATTAAATCTTCACTATCAGCAATTTCAACTGTTTGCCCACAATAAAGCACATTAATACGATCTGTCCATCTTGTTACCATCTGTAAATCATGACTAATGAGTAAAATAGTTGTACCCATATTTTGGTTCATGCTAGCTAGCAGTCTAAAAATTTGTGCTTCTGTTGTTGCTTCCATAGCGTTAGTTGGCTCATCAGCAATAAGAAGTTTAGGTTGATTTGCCAATGCAATTGCTATCATTACTTTTTGACATTCTCCTTCTGTCAATTCAAATGGATAGGACTTTAAAATTTCCTTATGTTCTTTAATTCCAACTCGATGCAGTAACTCTATAGCACGATATTTACGCCAAAAAAATCTTTGCCACCAATGACCTTTAAATGCTCTTCTTGGAATAGCTTCAATTAACTGTTGCCCAATTCTCATAGAAGGGTCTAAACATGATTGTGGTTCTTGGAAAATCATTGATATATTATCACTAATAACTTTACGACGCTGTTTAGGTGTCAATTTTAGAAAATCAATATTATTAAAATGGAAACGATCTGCTGAAATTTTCCAGTTATTATTAGTTGCTCCCAAAATCGCTTTAGCGATTAAACTTTTTCCAGAACCAGACTCCCCGACCAAACCACGAATTTCACCTTCTGATAATTTAAGATTAACTCGATCAATTGCGCGTAAAAGACCATCAGGAGTAATAAACTCAATAGTTAAATTTCGAATATCTAGCAATGCCATAATTAATATCCTTCTTGTCGACCATTTAATCCAAAATTCAATAGGTGAACGAATATAATGGTAGCTGAAATAGCGATTCCAGGAGATAAAAAGGCCAAATAATTAGTATCAATGATATCTTTCATTCTAAACATCATCATACCTAAATCAGGTCGAGAGACATCATTAGCAAAACCTAAAAAAGTGATTGTGGTAATTGCTAAAATAATGGAGCTAAATAATGAGATAATTTCAGTCAAATAAATAGGTAAAATATTATATAAAATATAATGATTTAATATAGAAAATGGCGATAAACCATCCAATCGATAAGCAGTAATATAGGTTTTATTCCATTCTCGACTCACTTTCTGGTGAATATTATAAATAAAACGTGGTGTATAAGATAATCCAATGACAAGCAACATATTAGTTATATTATCTTCTAATAATAGGCTAATCGTAATAACACCGAGTAAAGGAGGAACAACCATAAAAAACCGAAAACTTAAAAGAATAAAAGCTCGCAAAAAAGGAATAAAAAACATTAAATAATTAATTAGTCCACCAATTACTATTACATAAAATACAGTTTTAAGTGTCATTGATATGGTAGATCGATAGCCAATTAACAAATAATCAAAAATATCTTGTCCTTGAGCATTGGTACCCAATATATGATTAATATCACCCTTAGCCCACCAAGCCGGTGGTAAAGAAGCTGCAAAAATAGGCTCAAGGTGTGCATGGAAAAACCATTTTGTCGATAAAGCAACAAATGTTATTGCGACAATACCATAAAATCCAACGAGGGAATAAATGTTGCCATGTAGTTTATTAAAGCTAAATGTTAACCAATTGAATAACTTATTTATCTTATACATGATTTTCCTTATGGCGTAATGGATAAATCATCACAGCTGTAATTTCACCTAATAAAGTTAATAAACTTATTACTGTTCCACATGCCAGAATGGCAATTGAAATAATAAAATAATTATGGTGATAATAAGCACTCATTATCCATTGCCCTAAACCTACTCGGTTAAATAAAATCTCTACTACCATGGTTGAAAACAAGAGTGTTGTTGTATTATAAGTTAGTTGTGGAATCGTAGCTGGAATAGTATTAGGCAATAGGTGACGTCGTAAAATTCTAAATGGCGATCTTTCTCGAATTATTGCCATTTTTATAAAATTTTGCTGCGAAGTATTCTGCACATTTTGACTAACCAGTTGAATAGTCATAATACTTGGTTGAATAGACAAAATAAATATTGGTAATAATAGATAATGCAACTGCGCTAACAATACAGCTATTTTATCTACTCTTGATGAGAGTAAAATTTTCAACAATGATGAACCTGATACAGAAACTAATGATGATACATTAAAATTGATTAATACTGACCAAGTTGGTGATAATAAAAACATTACCATAACAACAAGTAATACTATGGGGCATGAGTAAAGCAAAAGGCATATTAATCTAATAACATTATTTAACCAATTAATTCTACTTAACCCTAAAAAAATTCCCAAAGGTAGCCCAACAATTAGTGTAACCATTAAAGCTAAAATACAAAGCTCAAATGTGGCAGCTAAAGTATGAAAAAAAGGGACTGTTTCACCAGATAATAAAGTAAATTGTCCCTGAAATAGTTGTTTAAAAAAGTTTCTATAAGCTTCAACAAAACTTAAATCATTAAATAATGAATGGGGAGAAAAATAAACAAGACAAAAACTAATCTGAGCTAGCACGCAGATAATAAATAAAAAAGCTACTATTTTTTTGAAAATATAGATAATCATTGTTTATTTTTATCGTTGTCATCAACTCAAATATAAACAGTAGTGACCTAATAGCCACTACTGCAGTTCTATATCAATTTTATTCTGAAGGGTATGACGGCTTACTTGCCTTTGCATAGGCATGATTCTCTGCATTTAAGCCACCTGCATTCCCTTTACCTTCAAATTGATAATCCGACTCTTCGCGTAACTTTATACCAATCTTCTCGGTAACTGATTGTGGTGCTGGTGCCTTTTTCATAACAGAAGAAGAGTAACCTACTGGTTGCTCGACCTTTGTTGCTATATCACTATTGTTTTCATTGAGAATATTATCACTCATCGTAAATACGGTATTAGTAGATGAATGCTCATGTAAAACTTCATCAATAACCGATGTTTGTTTTGTTATATCCGCATTATAGGTTATCACTTCATCTTTAATAATAACTGGCAATAAAAGCGAAGGAATAATAGGTACAACGTCATTTGGCATATCATGATTAACATGACTGTAGTCAATGGCTACTCTTCCTAAAGCCAATTCTAATGATGCCGCCGCAAATGATAACGGCATTGGCGATTGTTTAAGAGATGTATTTCGTACACGCCGTTTGCTGCGCGGACCATTCATTCTTAAATGTCTAGAAGTTCGTCGTTGGCGTTTTGGTTGTGACTCTGGAATAACATCACATTCAGTTTGCTCAGAAACAATAACTGGCAATAACAATGACGGAATAATAACCCGCTGTTTGTCATTTTTTGTCATGGCTGCTTCGAGATTTTTAACACGTATACTTTTTGTTAAAGTACGTTGTTGACGTCTTGGTTTGACCTCTCGTTGCTTCGATTGTGTCATTTCAATAACGGATTTTTCTGCTTTAACATTATTTACGCCAATTGATGAAGTAGCGCTATTATTTTGTTTAGCTCGACGACTATTATTTCGAGTTGGCTCTTTTATATCATCAGTTATCACATTATGACTGTTAGTCGCCGCAGCATTGCTATTTCTATTATTACGTTGTCGTCGATTATTTGAACGTTGATTATCGCGTCTTTTACTTGGCAATGGTTTAATTTCTGGCTCAGGCTCATATTTTTCGGATACAAACAGTTTACGAATCTTGCTAAATAACTCACCAAATAAACTTCCTGACTTTTCGGCTTTTACCTCAATCTTTTCTTTTTGTATGGTGCAAGCTTCAACTTTTGGTCCTGACAATACCGCTTGTTCAACAACCACTTCTGCAACTTGATCTTCTTCCTGTTCTTCAAGTTCGCGAATCAACTTTGGAAGATTATAACTTAATACGTCTGTTTCTTCACCTGCTCGTTTACGAATCACTTTATAAAGTGGTGTTTCCATTTCTTCATCGCCAGCTATCACAATTTTGACATCAGGGTGCATTCTTTCAATATTGGTAATTGCACGACGTTTTTCATTAAGTAAGTAACTCGCTATTGGTACAGGAACGATAACATCAATCTGAACTGTATTGTCTTTCATCGCTTCTTCTTGAATTAACCGCAAGATAGAAAGCGATAATGAATTATTATCGCGAACCGTACCTGTTCCTTGACAACGAGGACAAATATGATGCGTTGCTTCACGTAGTGAAGGACTTAAACGCTGGCGAGACATTTCAAGCAAGCCGAATCGTGAAATTCTCGTTGTTTGAATTCGTGCGCGGTCTGTTTTCATTGCTTCTTTTAAGCGATTTTCTACTTCTCGCTGATTGCGAATTGGCGTCATATCAATAAAATCGATAACAATTAAACCACCTAAGTCGCGTAAGCGTAATTGCCGAGCAATTTCTTCTGCAGCTTCGAGATTAGTGTTAAAGGCAGTTTCCTCTATATCACTACCACGGATAGATTTTGCTGAATTAATATCAATCGCAGTTAATGCTTCGGTCGCATCAATAACAATTGAACCTCCTGATGGTAAACGTACTTCACGTTGGAATGCTGATTCAATTTGACCTTCGATTTGAAAATGATTAAATAACGGCACATCACCCTCATAAAGTTTAAGGCGATTGACGTATTCAACCCTTCCTAAATCAGCTAAGCGTTTTTTAGCTATTTCTAATACCTTTGGATTGTCGATTAAAATATCACCAACATCATCACGTAAATAATCACGGAAAGCTCGAGTAATAATATCACTTTCTTTATGAATCAAGCTTGGAGCTGAATGATTTTTTGCTTCATTTTGAATTGCTGTCCAATAGTTTACTAAAGCATTTAAATCCTGTTGTAGTTCTTCTTGGGTTTTACCAACCCCCGCTGTTCTAGCTATAACTCCCATGCCCTTTGGTTTTTCAATAGCATCAATAATTCGCTTTAAATCTGCACGATCTTCGCCTTCAATCCGGCGAGAAACACCGCCAGCACGAGGATCATTGGGCATCAATACTAAATAGCTACCTGCCAAACTGATATAAGTAGTTAACGCCGCACCTTTTTTTCCTCGAATTTCTTTTTCAATTTGAATAAGTACTTCTTGGCCTTCATGTAGATGTTTGATAGTACGACGCCCTGTCATATTAGATGGGAAGTAGTTATCAGCAATTTCTTTTAGAGGTAAAAAACCATCTCGTTCTCCGCCATAAGAAACAAAAGCAGCTTCTAAACTTGGATTAATTTTGGTAATTTTGCCTTTATAAATATTGGCTTTCTTTTGCTCATGCCCAAGGCTTTCTATATCTAAATCGTATAAGCGTTGACCATCAACAAGCGCAACACGGAGTTCTTCTTGCTGGGTTGCGTTGATTAGCATTCTTTTCATTATTCTACACTCTTGATTAATCTTAATTAACTGTAGGTAGAATTCTATTATTAGTAGGCTGTTTATTTTAACAATAATAACAAACGATACTAAACAAGATATTTTTAAACGGTATTCATTATTTTATTTATGTTTTTTTAGTTATTATTTTATGTGAATCCGATATCGTTTACACAATATCAACCCATATTCAGTTACTATGTAAAATTCGAAACATTTGTCTGTTTTTTCGAATCAATACTAAGCACCTATTTAATTGATATTATTTCCATATTAATTTGCAAAATCTTGTAGTTAACTGATTTTCGCAAACATTCTAACTTTATATATGATTGTTAAAAATAAACATATTATCTAATTATAACGATTCTACATACGCTATTTATTTTTTAAAAAATTGTAATGTCTAACGCCATTGCTGCATTACAAGGATAAAATTACCCGTCTTTATTATTCACGTTTCCGCTAAGGATAGCAAGAAAATTAAACTTACCATTTTATAAATAGTTAGATAATGATTTTTTATAGTATTAAAATTAATTTAGCTATATTATCAAAAACAAATTTTATCTATTTGAAACATTAAACTAAAACATCAGATAAAGCTAAAAATATCTCTACAAACTTTTATTTGATTATTAGAATAATTAACAAAAATTATATATCAAAACAATAGTGCATATATTAGCTAAACCAGTATAATAATTGATATATGATAATATTTTTATAAAATTAAGAGATTAAATTAGTTTTATGGATTCAGTTGATAAAAATGCATTAATTGATTTCACTGCTCGTTGGCTGAGTCAGTTTGAGTATGCACCACAAAGCGAAGAACTCCATGCCATGTCTTCACCCTGTATTTTAAAGACCGATCAATTAACTGTGTTTTGGAGACCTTTCTTATTAAATCCGCCTAGAGATCTAACAGTCGTTGAAAAAATTGTTGGTATCACGTTACAACCAAACGCACACGTTTTTTATGGAACTCAGTACGCAGGCAATATGTCAGCAAAGTTTGCTGATATCAATTTAACACTAATACAAGCTTGGAATGACGATGATTTTTCAAATTTAGAACAACATTTAATTGCTCATTTATCTCAGCAAAAAAGATTAAAACGTTTCCCGACTATTTTTATAGCAACAACCGATGAAGATACAACTATAATTGCATTAAACAACCTCACAAATCAAATTGTAAAAGAAGATTTAATAACAGGGCAAATTATAACTTTAGCTGATGATTTGATGTCATTTTTAGACAAACTCATTGTACGTAACTAAAAAATGATCTGTGAAAAGATTAAATTATCAGCTAAATCTTTTTGGTAAAATTCAATTATCTAAATTGTATGTTACAAAATAATGTGTATATAATGCGATGAAAGTAACTTAGAGGAAATAGGTGAATTATGTTTGAAAATTTAAATGCTGCCCCGGCAGATCCTATTCTCGGTCTAGCCGATCTTTATAATAAAGATGAACGTATCAATAAAATTAATTTAAGCGTTGGTGTTTATAAAGATGAAACAACCCTAACACCTATTTTAGATAGTGTAAAAAAAGCTGAACACATTTTACTTGATAAGGAGGCGACTAAAAGCTATTTACCTATTGATGGCGTTCCAGAATTCAATATTGCAACACAAAGCTTGCTTTTTGGTAGTGAAAGTGAGCGAGCCAGAACAGCACAAACACCAGGTGGCACGGGTGCCTTACGTATTATGGCAGATTTTCTAGTTCATCGAACCAAAGTAAAACGTATTTGGTTAAGTAATCCGTCTTGGCCAAATCATCTTAGTATTTTTCAAACAGCAGGGCTTGAAGCACGTGAATACAACTATTATAACCCACAAACACATAGCCTTGATTTTGATGCTATGATGAACAGTTTAAACCTAGTTACAAAAGGAGATGCAGTCTTATTCCATGGCTGTTGTCATAACCCAACGGGTATTGATCCAACACCTGAACAATGGCAAACTATTTCTGGTTTAGCTTTAAAAAATGGTTGGTTACCACTATTTGACTTAGCTTATCAAGGCTTTGGGCAAGGAATTGAAGAAGATGCCTACGGATTACGCTTATTTGCTAACATGCATCCAGAGCTACTCATTGCTAGCTCCTATTCTAAAAACTTTGGGCTTTATAACGAACGTGTTGGTGCCTTTACTTTAATTGCCAAAAGTACTGAAATTGCCGATCGCGCCTTTAGCCAAGTAAAAACCATTATTCGTGCAAATTACTCTAACCCACCAGCTCATGGAGCAAAAATTGTTTCGTATATTCTAAATAATAAGGAATTAAAAGAAGAATGGATTAATGAATTAACCAACATGCGGCAACGTATTCATCGTATGCGCCAATTATTTGTCAAAACGCTACAAGATAAAGGCGCAAATCAAGATTTCAGTTTCATAGTCAAACAAAATGGCATGTTTTCGTTCAGTGGTTTGAACGAAGAACAAGTACTAAAATTACGTAATGATTATGGCATTTACATCGTAAACTCAGGACGTATCAACGTGGCTGGTATGACATTAGATAACATGTCCAGACTTTGCGAATCAATTGTTGAAGTACTATAGAAATTTTAATAATAAACAGTCATAACAATAGAAACGCTCAAATAAAGGGTGTTTCTATTTACTTCCCCCTTTAAATTAATATGTTTTTTACTATAAAAAACAGGTTTAGATTTGGCATACATATCCTTATTAATCAAAAATTATTCTAATGATTACTTACACCTCCTCCTTCTTATTAGTATTTTATTCCATTTGGTTATATCAATAGAAAAACAGATAATTAGACGATACTCCAATAATTACTAATAATTATTGAGTAAGATAGTAACAATTATTGAGGATAGTTTGATGGCGTCACATATTTTAGATTTTTTAATTTTGGGCAATAACTTTGGTACTAACGAAATGAGAGCAATTTGGTCAGAGACAAATCGCTTGCAAAAACAGGTGGATGTCGAAGTTGCTTTAGCTAAAGCGGAAGGCGAGTTAGGCGTTATTCCAATTGAAGCAGCCAATTCAATCATATCCAAAGCCGATGCATCTAAATTATCAATTGAACAAATTGCCGAAGAAGCAGCTAAAGCCAAACATTCGTTAATGTCAACAATTAATGCACTGCAAAAACAAGTCGGTGATGCGGGTCAATATATTCATTACGGCGCAACCACACAAGATATCGTCGATACTGCAACTGTTTTACAATTAAAACAATCTTTTACTGTAATTGAACGCGATAGCAAACTAGTGGCACTAGAACTAAAACGTTTAGCTAAAAAGTATCAGTATTTACCCATGGTTGGAAGAACCCATGGCATGCAAGCACTCCCCACAACCTTTGGTTTTAAACTTGCCGTATGGTTAGATGAATTTATTCGGCACTTACAACGTTTAAGTGAAATCAAACAACGAGTATTAGTCGGTAATATTAGTGGTGCAATTTGTACTTATGCCTCAATGGGCAAGTTAGGACCACAAGTTGAAACTCGTGCTCTAACAATACTGGGACTAAATACCCCTAATATCGGTTGGCAAGCAGCTCGTGACCGTTTTTCTGAATATGCATCAGTCATTGCGCTAATTAGTGGCACATTAGGTAAAATGGGCAATGAATTTTACAACTTAATGCGTACCGAAATTAACGAAGTTGAAGAACCGTTCTCGGAAGGAAAAATAGGCTCAACTACCATGCCGCATAAACGCAACCCAGCGGCATTAGAAGGTTTAGCCAGTTTGACAGCTCCACTTTTAAAAAGCGTCGCGTTAATTCACGAATCAATGAAAGTTGAACATGAGCGCGATGCCATGAGTTGGCGAGCCGAATGGATCGCACTACCAGAAATTACTCTCTATATTTCAGCGCAATTACAGACAGCACTTACCGTACTTAAAGGACTTAAAGTCAATGCTGACAAAATGTTGACCAATTTATCACTACAAAATGGTTTACTACTATCTGAAAAAGTGATGTTTGAAATCGGCAAACGATTAGGTAAACAAACTGCACATAATTTAGTTTACCAAAGCGCCATGAAAGCATTTGAACAAAATCGACCATTTAAAGATATATTATTAGAAGAACCACGTTTAAATAAAGAATTCACCGAATCCGAACTTGATGCTTGGTTAGATCCAATTAGCTATATTGGCTCTGCACCGGAAAAAGTAGCACAAGTTATTCAATATGCTGAACAGTGTGGAGTATTAGCATGAGCTTTCGCTTAATCACTCATAAAGACATTCCTGCTTATCAGGCTCTATTGCATAATGCTTATCAATCCACCACTCAATTAGGCATTCATTTTGCCGCAGCAACAATCACGCAATCGCAAATTGCTGACCATATTGATTCCAATGCCGTGTATCTATTTGAAAAAGAAGGTGATCTACTATCAACCTTAAGTATTCGCTTTCCGTGGGGCAATAACCCTGGACCTTATGGGGTACCGCATTTAGGTTGGTTTGCAACAGCGCCACAATATAAAGGCAAAGGTTATGGTAATGCATTATGGAATTTTGTTGAACAGCAAATTCTAATTAACCAACTAAAATTACCTGCAGTCACGTTAGGCACTGCTGCAAATCATCCATGGCTTGCCCAAACTTATATTAATAGAGGCTATAAAAAAATAGGGCAAGCTAATTTAACACCCGATCATACCACCCTTTATTTTGAAAAAATCTTAAATCATAAAAACTATACCGAATGGAAAAAAGGAGTAATAAACTATGAAAAAAATAAGCAAGTTACTGTCCGCTCTATTATTAACTAGCCTAGCCTTAATTGGTTGTGATAATAAATCCAATCATCAAGTAACAGAGCAAAATGTAATTAAAGTGGGCTCCACAGGACAAAGCTATCCAAACGGTTATAAACAAGATGGCAATTTAGTCGGATTTGATGTTGAAGTTACTGAAGCAATTGCTAACGAATTAGGCTATAAAGTCGAATGGATCATTGCTGAATTTGGTGGTTTAATGGGGCAATTTGATTCAGGGCGTTTAGATACTATTGCCAATGCAGTTGCGGTTACAGATGCTCGTCAAGCCAAATATGATTTTTCCAATACCTATAGCCTTTACGGTAGCCAAGTTGTTACCCACAAAGATAACAACGATATCAAGCAATTATCTGATTTTAAAGGTAAAACCATTGCCGGTGTGCTAGGCTCAAATCATATAAATAATCTAAAAAAAGCCTTTCCTAACAACGAAATAACAATCAAGACCTATGAAACACGAGATGGTGCAATGTATGACACGGAGTATAGACGAGTTGATGGTTATGTCAATTCTAAGCCAATATTACTGGCTGAAATTAAGCGTAAAAATCTACCGTTTAAATTAGTGGGTGAGCCAATTACTATTGAGCAAGTTGCTTTTCCATTTAGTAAAGATGAAAAAGGCCAAGCACTACGTAAAAAATTCAATCAAGCCATCGAAAAGTTACGCACCAATGGCACATTGAAAAACCTTGCAATTAAATATTTTGGTGAAGATATTACCCTATGAATTTTAATGTAAACTATTTTTTAAGTGTATTTCCGCAGATATTACCTTATCTGCCTGTTACACTTTTTATTACCATCATATCGATTATGTTTGCCATTATATTTGGACTAACAATTGCACTATTACGTAGCAATAAAATAATCATTATCGATTCGTTTTTTGCACTGTTTATATCACTGTTTCGAGGAATACCTTCTGTTGTATTACTGTTTATTATTTATTACGGATTACCACAAATTTTTCCTGTTCTAAAACAAATGGGCGCTACAACAGCAGCTATTATCTGCTTCAGTTTAAAATATTCGTCCTATTTAGCTGAAATTTTCCGGGCAAGTTTAAAGTCCGTTGATCAAGGTCAGAAAGAGGCAGGAATAACCGTTGGTTTAAGTAAAATACAAGTTTATCGAGGTATTATACTACCACAAGCTATGGTCAATGCCCTACCAAACGCTGGTAATATGTTCATTTCATTACTTAAAGATTCGTCTGTTGCCTTTTTTGTTGGCGTACAAGAACTATTAGCATCGGGGAAAATGTTAACCGCTAACTCATTTCTCTACTTCGAAACCTATCTAGCTGTAGGTATTGTTTACTGGCTAACTGTTGTTGCCTATTCTTGGATACAAAAACAATTAGAGCGAAAGCTCAATGTACCTTATCATCGTTAAGGAGTAAGGTTATGATTTCTGTTTCGCATTTATCTAAACGTTTTGCAAATAATGAAGTATTAAAGGACATCAACTTAAATATAAAACAAGGTGAAGTTGTTGCCATTATTGGCCCATCAGGCTCAGGAAAATCAACTCTGTTACGTTGTTTAAATTTACTAGAAAAACCAAATACAGGCACTATCAAAATAGGAACTGTATCACTTAATAGTAAGCATTATAGTATTAAAGAAGAAAGCAACTTACGAAAACAGTCCGCTATGGTTTTCCAACACTATAATTTATTTAAAAATAAAACAGCATTAGAAAATATAACTTATCCATTAATTGTTGGTCAAAAAATGGATAAAACCAAAGCAAAACAACAAGGATTATCATTATTAGAACGAGTCGGTATGTTGCCATACGCAACACAATATCCCATCACTTTATCGGGTGGTCAACAACAACGTGTTGCAATTGCAAGAGCTTTAGCTGTTAAACCAAATGTATTATTATTTGATGAACCGACTTCTGCACTCGATCCTGAGCGAGTACACGAAGTATTGCAAGTCATGCTACAGCTAGCAAAAGAACATATTACTATGATTATAGTAACACATGAAATGGAGTTTGCTAAGTACGTTGCAGATCGAATTATCTTTATGGCAGAAGGAATGATTATCGAAGAGGGACCAGCAAAATCAGTCATCGATAATCCTCAAAATGAAATTACGCAACGATTTTTACGCCAGCTAACTGACGAAATTGATTTTGAAATTTAGTTAAAAAATATACTAACTAATGATAATAATTTAACATTTAAAGAGTAAATAAATAAGATAATAGAAATTGACGAATATCTAAACCTTTTGCTAGTTTATGAATATCTGTTAATAATTGCTCTGTTTTAGTTTTAGCTTGATCTTTAATCGCTGAATGCAATTTTAACGACATTTCAGTTTGGCTATATGGGTTTTTAGGAGAACCTTTGGGAATATCAATACGCTGACTTATCTTTTTACCATTTTTAAGAAAAATATCAATAATTACATAACGCCCATTATAAGCTTCTGGATGTGGCGTAAGATGCGTTTGATAACTTCGTTTCATCTTCTGCATTAATTGTTTTATTGCATTTGAAATAGGTTGTGATGAAAACTGCTCAAAACCAAGTGGCAATCCTAAAAGAGTTAATGCTAAAACATATTCAGCCGAAAAACGTCCTTGCTGCGCCAATGAAGGGGTTTTATATATCAATGCAGCATCACTATTTGGCGGTGCAAAATAAATAACAATATTATTAATATTATCAAATTCAAAGCTAAGATTTTGGTAAAGTAATTGACCCGCATCAGCAATATAAGCAGCAGCTGAACAATAAGAATAATTTTTAAACCATAATCCGGGATCCACAATCTTCCAAGTTTTACCCCAATGACTTAAATCAAAATGTGTATTACCTTGCCCATAAATAGCCAAAAAACCTAATTTATCATCTAAAAAATCCTGATCGGCATGTATACCAGCTCTTAACCATTCAACGGATTGTACAGCATGCTGTGCTGCTAATCCTGCATGTAAAAATTTGATCGGAGTACCCATTAACAAACGCATTCCTGATGCTTGTGTAGCTGCTAATGTTAATGCCTGTGATAAAAAAGGTTCATCATAGAGATAACAAATAGCAGCAGTGGCAGCAATTCCACCCAAAGTAATAGTTGCATGCCAACCTTTTTCATAATGCTGTGGATTAACACTTTTACCCAACAAAGCCATCACTTCAATACCAATAACATAAGCCGTTAAAAAACGTCGACTATCAATCTTTTGTTCAATACTATCTAATCGAACACTAGCAATAAGAGCGGATAAAATAACGGCTGAGGGGTGGCCTCTAACATCTGAATGTACATCATCATAATCTAAACAATGCGCTTGGAAGCCATTAAAAAGTGCTGCTTGCCTTGCCGTAGCTAACTTTTTTTGACCAATCAGCAAAGCTCTAGTATTTCCACCCTCATCTGCTATCCATGCTAGTAATTTATGAACATCATCTTCCTGACAAGCTTGTAAACTACAGGCAAAATAATCGATTATCCCCTTGATAGCACAATCAATAACTTGAGGATCACTGATTATTGAAGTATTTTTTATTAAAAAACTTAATTGTTGACCTAAATTCATTTTATATTCTCAATAAATACAATAACTAATAAAAATAACCATTTAATAAAGTAATTTGCTTTACCATAGGTAACATAATGAAAAATAGATAAAAAGTTAAAGATTATATGGTTATATTTTTATAACACAAAGTCATAAGCATGAATCTATTTATATAATCATTCTTGGCAATTGTTTTATGTGCTAAGATATTGCCATTCAATTATATTTAATATCACAAAAAATAAGTCTAATTATGTCAATTTGTTATGTTGCTTTAGGGAGCAACCTTGAAGATCCGTTTGCACAAGCTAATCGTGCTATTGAATCATTACGCTGTTTGCCTAGCACAAAAGTGGTAGATATTTCACCATTTTACCGAAGTAAGCCCTTAGGACCACAAGATCAAAATGATTATCTTAATGCAGTAATTAAACTGACGACAAGCTTATCGCCTATAGCATTGCTTGATGAACTACAAGCTATTGAAAAAGCACAAGGACGCGTACGCAAAGATAACCGTTGGAGTGCTAGAACCCTAGATTTAGATATTTTATTGTATGATAATTTAATTATTAATAGTGAAAGGCTTACTATACCACATTACCATATGAAACATAGGGAATTTGTACTCTACCCTCTTTTTGATATCGCTCCGGAATTGATATTACCTGATAATGATAACTTACATGACTTAGTCGTTAAATGCCCTATAAATGGCATGAAACAGTGGAATTGATAATAAAATTTATTTATAACACGCAGTTATATTAATCTACATAGTTTACTTAAAAAAAAACATAAAAAAATTTTGCCAATAGCTAATTTATTGCTATAGTTTAGCGCTTGCGAATAATCTGTATCTAAGGGGATTGCAGTGAAAAAGGAACAAAAATTAAATACATCTTCTCTTAGCCTGCTTTCAATTGCTGGGCTTGAACCTTATAAAGAGGCAAAAGATGAGGAGTATATGAATTCTAAGCAATTGAAACATTTTAAGCTTATCTTGGAAGCATGGCTTACTCAGCTACAAGGAGAAATGGGTAAAACTGTTTCACATATGCAAGATGAAGCAGCAAATTTTCCAGATCCTGCTGATAGAGCAACTCAAGAAGAGGAGTTTAGCCTAGAATTAAGAGCACGTGATAGAGAACGTAAACTTATTAAAAAAATTGAAAAAACATTAAAAAAGATTGAAACTGATGATTTTGGTTTTTGTGAATCTTGTGGTATTGAAATCGGTATACGTCGTTTAGAAGCAAGACCTACAGCCGATTTATGTATCGATTGTAAAACTCTTGCTGAACTTCGTGAAAAACAAATGGGAATGTAATCCTAGTTTTGTCTATTAATCTTAAATAAGACCTATGTATTATATCGGTCGTTTTGCCCCTTCACCATCAGGACCGTTACATTTCGGTTCGTTGGTAACAGCTCTTGGTAGTTATCTCCAAGCTAAATCTTGTCGTGGTAAATGGCTTGTCCGTATCGAAGATATCGACCCACCACGAGAAGTCAAAGGGGCATCATCACTTATATTAAAAACGCTTGAAGCACTTAATCTATATTGGGATGATACGGTCTTGTATCAATCATCTTGCTGTGAGCGTTACCGCACTATTTTAAAAACACTAATAGACAAACAAGAAGCTTATTATTGTGACTGTACTAGACAACGAATTCAAAACCTAACAAATGGTATTTACGATAACTTTTGTCGTAAACGACATTTATCTATCAATAATAAACAACAAGTTGCTATACGTTTAAAACAAAATCATCCTATTTTTCAATTTAAAGATCAGATTCGTGGCTTACAAACAGTTGAAAAAGCAAGCGCGCAAGAAGATTTTATTATTCACCGAAAAGGCGGCTTATTTGCCTATAACTTAGTGGTAGTATTAGACGATCATGAACAAGGAATTACCGAAATTGTTCGTGGCGCAGATCTTTTACCTGTTACTGCAAAACAAATCTCACTATATCAACTGCTTGGTTTTTCTGTGCCAAGTTACTGCCATTTACCACTAGTATTAGATAAAAATGGCAATAAACTATCAAAACAAAATCATGCTAGCCCGATTGATTTAAACAATTTTAAAGCGTTAACCGTCCAGGCTTTACAGTTTCTAGGGCAATGTGTGCCAGAAAATTGGCAAGACGCCACTCAAAAACAGTTACTAGATTGGGCTATACAACATTGGCAAATTGACAAAGTTCCAAAACAGAACAGCCAATTATCCACCGATATAAGATAAATTAGGGGTGAGTCCTACATGATGATCATGTAACAAATGCTTTTCTGGTTTAATCATTAATGAAGCAAGAATTCTTGCTTTTAATTGTTGTTTCTGTTCTGAGCTTTCCAACAAATCACGTAAATCAACCGCCGCATCGCCAAATAGGCAGTAATGTAATTTACCGATAGATGATACACGTAATCGATTGCAACTTTTACAAAAATCTTTTGAATAGGGCATAATCAAACCAATTTTTCCTTGATAGTCGCTGTGCACATAAATCTTAGCAGGACCTGATAAAGGTTTTTTGGGTTGTAACTCCCACCCCTGCGCAATTAATTGTGTTTCAATAAAACTACCAGACAAGTGATAACGATTAAATACATCATTGCTTTCGCCTGTTTCCATAAGTTCAATAAAGCGCAACTCTACTGGAATATCTTTAATCCATAACAAATAATCATTTAAATTATCATTCATGTTTTTCATCAAAACAGTGTTAATTTTGACTTTTTTTATACCTACTTCTAACGATTTATCAACACACTGCAGTAATTCTTTAAGCTTATTTTGACCAGTAATTAATTTAAATAAATGGGGAGAAAAACTATCAATACTAATATTAATCGCATTTAAACCAGCTTGATGCCAATGGTGAATATTTTTTAATAAACGTGAACCATTGGTCGTAATAGCGAGTTCCTTCACGCTGGGATAGGAAGATATGAGCGATAAGATATCAATAAAATCGCGACGCAAGGTAGGCTCGCCACCAGTTAATCGAATTTTGCGTACACCGAGATCAGTAAATGTTGCCACAACATGATTAATTTCATTGAGCGACAAAAATTTATGTTTCTTGTTAGGCTGATAACCACGTGGTAAACAGTACTGACACTGAAAATTACACAGCTCGGTAATCGACAAACGCAGATATTGAAATCGACGCTGATAATTATCAACTAATTGCATATAAGTTTAAACACCTTATCCAAATCCAAGAGCATAGCAATTTTTGTGCTATACCACAGCTCACCTAACATATAAAATCAATAAAAAACACTTTAGTAAAAGAGCTTCAGAGTTTAACTAAGTCTAACATAGACTTTATTTTTTGACTATTAGCAATTCAACAGTACAGTAACCAAATTATCGAAAAAATGCGACCTCACTCTTAAAGGTATAACAAAATAAAATGTTATTTTACCAAGTTATCTATTCCATCTGTTTAGGTATATAATAACTTTTTTAGATGAAACCGATAAATCGAGGTTGCAATGATCACCCATATTAGCCCATTAGGATCAATGGATTTACTTGCTCAAGCAGAAGTCGATATTTTAAAAAAATCCGCCAATAGTGAGCTTTATAAATTATATAGAAATTGCTCTTTAGCGACACTAAATGCAGGCAGTAAGACTGATAATACTAAAGATCTGTTAGATAGATTCCAGTCTTTCGAAATTAATGTGATTAGCAAAGAGCGTGGTGTCAAGTTGGAATTGGTTAATGCACCAAAAAGTGCTTTTGTTGATGGTAAAATTATTCGCTCAATTCAAGCTAACCTTTTTGCTGTACTACGCGATATCCTTTTTTTAAATAGTCAAATCAGTGCAGTTAAAGAGCTTATTTCCGATTTCAAATTTGAAAGGGATCAATCGTTTTATATTACAAATCTTGTTTTTTCTATTTTACGCAATGCCAATGCGCTCCATGTGGGTGAAGAGCCAAATTTGGTTGTTTGCTGGGGTGGACATTCGATTAACGAAAATGAATACTATTATGCTCGTCAAGTAGGTATGCAACTTGGTTTGCGCGAACTTAACATTTGTACTGGTTGTGGTCCAGGTGTTATGGAAGCTCCAATGAAAGGCGCTGCTGTTGGTCATGCGCAACAGCGTTATAAAGAAAGCCGTTTTATTGGTATGACAGAACCATCAATTATTGCAGCTGAACCACCTAATGCATTAGTCAATGAATTGATTATTATGCCCGATATCGAAAAACGCCTTGAAGCATTTGTACGAATGGCTCATGGCATTATTATCTTCCCTGGTGGACCGGGAACCGCCGAGGAATTGCTTTATATTCTGGGTATTTTATTAAACCCTGCAAATAAACATCAAACATTACCTCTAATTTTAACGGGTCCTAAAGAGTGCGAGTCCTATTTTGCTTCTATCGACAGCTTTATTCGTAGCACATTAGGCGATGAGGCAACTAAACTTTATCAAATTATTATCGACTCACCTGAACAAGTAGCTCGTATTATGAAAGAGGGTGTTAAGCATGTTAAAGCTTCACGCTTAAAAACAGGCGATGCTTATGGGTTTAATTGGCTATTAAAAATCGATGAATCATTACAACATACTTTCGAACCTACTCACGCTAATATGGCCTCATTAAATCTTCATCGTGAGCAACCTGTCGAGCTGTTAGCCGCTGATTTGCGTCGTGCGTTTTCTGGTATTGTTGCAGGAAATGTTAAAGAATTTGGTATGAAGCAAATTGCCGAAAATGGTCGATACAAATTACAAGGTGATATTGAAATTATGCAGCAACTTGATAATTTATTGCGTAGTTTTGTTAAACAAAACCGAATGAAATTGCCAGGAGGAAGCGCTTATCAACCTTGTTATGAAATTTGTTATTAAACAATAATATTAACCCATTTAATAAAATTGAATCCAGCTTTAATCCGCCGATAATCTTATTGGCGGATTAATTTTAACTATTACTATTTTATATGGTTTTTAAAAATCACCTAAAATATCTAGTGCTTCTGACACTTTTTTAACTGCAAAAATCTGCATATTTTCGGGCTTCTTCTTCGGCATATTGGCAATAGGTACAATTGCTTTTTTAAAACCATGTTTAGCCGCTTCAGAGATACGTTCTTGTCCGCTCGGTACTGGTCGAATTTCGCCACCAAGACCAATTTCACCAAAAATAACGATATCTTGTGGCAACGGACGATTGCGAAAACTTGATACAAGTGCTGCAATCAATGCTAAATCCGCACTTGTTTCGGTAACTTTTACACCACCAACAACATTAACAAAAATATCTTGATCGGCCATTTGCAATCCCCCATGCCTATGCAATACTGCAAGCAATAATGCAAGCCGATTTTGATCTAATCCTACAGTCACACGTCTTGGATTACCATACATCGAGTGATCGACTAGCGCTTGGATTTCGACCAATAATGGGCGAGTACCTTCCCACAATACCATTACCGAACTACCCGGTAGCATTTCATCTCCACGGCTTAAAAAGATTGCTGATGGGTTGCTAACCTCTTTTAAACCTTGTTCGGTCATAGCAAATACACCCAGCTCATTTACTGCTCCAAAACGGTTTTTATGACTACGTAGAGTTCTAAAACGTGAGTCGGCATCGCCATCTAATAAAATTGAGCAGTCAATACAGTGCTCAAGTACTTTTGGACCAGCAAGAGAGCCATCTTTAGTAACATGCCCCACCATGATAATGGCAATGCCTTTTGTTTTGGCAAAACGAGTTAAATAAGCAGCTGTTTCGCGTACTTGTGCAACACTACCAGGCGAAGATTGGATATCAGTAAGGTGCATCACTTGGATAGAGTCAATCACCATTAATTTAGGCTTGGACTGCTCAGCCAATAAACAGATTTGCTCAATACTGGTTTCGGACAACATATTAATATTATCCGCAGGTAAACCTAATCGATGGGCACGCATTGCAACTTGTTGGAGTGATTCTTCACCAGTAACATAAAGTGTATTCATTTGTGATGAGAGCTTACTCATGGTTTGCAGTAATAACGTACTTTTACCTGCTCCGGGATTCCCTCCTATGAGAATGGCACTCCCTGGTACAACACCACCACCAAGCACACGATCAAATTCTGAAAAACCGGTTGAAAATCTTGGCAGTGCCTCTAAACTGATTTCGGACAATTTTTGAATTTTGGCTTGCCCAATCCCGCTACCTGCATAACCCGTTAATCTGTCGTTACGTGAAGAGGTGCTTGCAAGCCTAACTTCGGTAATGGTGTTCCAAGCATGGCATGAGCTACATTGCCCTTGCCAACGTGGGTAATCTGCTCCACAATCATTACAAACATAAGCACGTTTTACTGCTTTTGCCAATTTAATCTCCTAACCTTCACTTAATAAACTAGTGGATAAAATACACCATAAACCCGTTAAATCAGCATAATTAATACTAATTCGTGCTTTTTCGACAACTTTAGGTTTACCATGATAAGCAACACCTAGACCAGCAATACGAATCATCATCAAATCATTGGCTCCATCACCAATTGCGACAGTTTGTTCAATGGGAATTTCCAACGATGCTGCTAGTTGTTGTAATGTCCTTGCTTTATATTTTGCATCAACAATTTGACCAGAAACTTTACCAGTTAATTTACCATGTTTGATTTCTAATTCATTAGCATAAACGTCAACTAATTTTAACTTTTGCTTTAAATGATCAGCAAAATAGGTAAAACCGCCTGAGGCAATAGCAACATGCCAATTTTTTTTATGCAGTTCTTTTACTAAATAAGTAAGCCCAGGAGTAAGTGGTAAATTATCTTTAACTTGATCTAAAATAGCTTGATGTGCGCCTTTTAAGGTTGCCACACGTTTTCGCAAACTCGTGGCAAAATCAAGTTCACCTCGCATCGCTTGTTCAGTTACCGCTGCAACTTGCTGCCCTACACCATGCAATTTGGCCAGTTCATCAATACATTCAATGCCAATCGCTGTCGAATCCATGTCCATAACAAGTAACCCCGGGGAGCGTAGCGTGGGTAAATTATCGATTGGGGCAACATCAATACCTAATGCTAATGAAATTGATTTGGCTTTTTTAGGTATCACCCCGGCAATACGAACAATCTGATAAGTTTTGATTTTCCATGATGAAACAATCACCATTGGCATAGCAAGTTGATCTTGGAATTTTGATAAGACTGTTTTATTTAACTTTTTACCATAAATAATCCAGCCTGTTTTACCTGCATTATAATCTAAAGGAACCACTTCACAGCCATTTAATGACAGCGGTAAACCTTGCCAATGTTGGATATTTTCAGGTAAATCATTGTAGGTGAGAGTATAAGCCATATCTGAACATCTTTATAAGATAAAATAACTCCAAAATTTATCACAACTACTAAAGATTGTCCAAATCAGGATTGTGTGATTTTTTTAGTTTTTTATACTCAAACACATAGTAACCGGAAAGTTTTTAATAAAAGTAAAAAGTCAAATTATACTTTCTTTAATACTGCATAAAAGAAACCATCACCACCATTTTCAGTAGGTAAAAATTGTTTAAGTTCACCTTGTAATTTGGCGCTGGTGTTTTCTTGTAAAAAACGCTCAATTTGTAATTTATTTTCGTCTGGTAGGATTGAACAAGTGGCATAAACCAAAGTACCATCAGTTTTTAAATAAGCCCAGATTTTAGTTAAAATGGCGTATTGTAATTCAGTCAACTGCATGATGTCACTATCTCGGCGTAACCATTTTATATCTGGATGACGGCGGATAACGCCTGTTGCTGAGCAAGGCGCATCAAGTAAAATGCGATTAAATTGTTGCCCTTTACACCATCGTTCTGGGGTTAATCCATCACCAACTTTAACTTCGGCATATAAGTTTAATCGAGTTAAATTTTCGTGAATGCGCTTCACTCGGTTAGGCTCAATATCCACCGCTAAAACTTGTGCTTTTGGAGCAACTTCTAAAATATGTGTGGTTTTACCACCAGGTGCTGCGCACATATCCAAAATGAGCTCGCCATTTTGCGGTGCTAACAAATAAGCGGCATATTGCGCAGACAGATCTTGTACCGTAACAGCACCCTCATCAAAATAGGGTAATTTATTTACATTGACAGGCGACAATAATCGCAGAGCACTAGGTAACTCTGGAAAGCTATCAGACTCAATTTGTTGTTCAGCAAGTAATTGTTGGTAATCACTTACTGAATATTGGTTAAGATTAACTCGCAACCACATTGGTGGCTTTTGATTATTAGCATGAACAATGGCTTGCCACTGCTCTGGATAGGCTTGCTTAAGGCGTGTTAACAACCAACTTGGGTGTAATGTCTGCTGGTTTTGTTGCTTGCTGTCTTGTGTAAATTGTTGTTGTAATGATGTTTGTTGGCGCAAAAACTCACGCAATACACCATTTACAACCCCTTTAAGCTGTGTTTTTTTGAGAGTATTGACCGCATTAACTGTCTCACCAACTGCTGCATGTGCTGGAATACGGGTATAGAGAATTTGGTAAATACCCACTAACAATAGGTCATGTAAAATTCTATTTTTACCCGTTAATACTTTACTCATCAAGGTATGAATATAAAAGTTGAGTTCTGGTAACACTCGCATCACACCAAAACAGATTTCTTGTACTAACGCCTTATCTTTATCGGCTATTTTGTGGTTTAAAGTTGTCAATGTAGCGCTTAATGACTGTCCTTCTTCTAGCACATTAAAAATAGCTTGCGCACAAATGGCTCTAATATTTTGGGATGATTTTTTATTCATAATGAATAACGACCTTAATTCATTTAATTGGATTAACTTATAAAATTAACGAGCCAATCCAACCAGCAATAAATAATGGAATATTAAAATGGGTAAATGTTGGAATAACACTATCACGAATATGATCATGTTGCCCATCACTATTTAGCCCAGAAGAGGTCGCTAAAATAGTATCTGATGGTGGCGATCCCGCATCACCTATCGCACCTGATGCACCAATTAAGCATACGGTGGCAATTGGTGAAAAACCGAGTTGTACACAAAGTGGTACATATACTGCGGCAATGATAGGGACTGTCGAAAATGAAGATCCAATACCTAATGTAATAACCAGACCAATTAGCATCATCACAAAAGCGGCAATCACTTTATTACCAGCAAATAATGCTGCACTGTTGATAACCAAAGGTTCTATTTCGTGAGTCTGTTTTAACACTTCGGCAAAACCTTGTGCTGAAATCATCACAAACCCGATCATAGCCATCATTTTGATGCCGTCCGTAAAAACGCCATCAGCTTCACCCCATTTAATCGAACCCGATACAATAAAGCAAATAAAACCAATTAAGGCACCTAAAATCATTGAACCAGTATAAAGTTGAATAGTAAAAGATAGAACAATCGCCAATAATGAAACAATAAGTGAACGCTTATTCACATCTTTTAAAGCTTCTTGATTCGCCTCTTTATGAATAATTTTATATTCTCTAGGTTTACGATAACTGATAAAAATAGCCCATAATAAACCAACAAACATACCTAATGCAGGAATTGCCATTGCATGCATTACATTTACATGGCTAACATCCATTCCTGATGCAGTAATGTTTTTTAATAAAATTTGATTCAAAAAGATATTTCCAAATCCTACCGGTAAAAACATATAAGGCGTAATTAATCCAAATGTCATAATACAAGCAACCATTCTTCTATCAAGCTGTAAACGGGACATTACGTATAAAAGTGGTGGAATTAAAAGCGGAATAAAAGCAATATGAATAGGAATAACATTTTGCGATGAAATACTTACTAACCCAATAATAACAATCAAAATCCACTTGATACGTTTTTTTGCATCGCTTGATGTAAGTTGCTTAATAGCTTTATCAGCCAATAATTCGGGTAAGCCAGATTTTGATATTGCAACTGCAAACGCTCCTAACATAGCATAAGAAAGCGCAATATTAGCTCCATTGCTGATCCCAGTATTAAATGCATCAATAGTTTCTTTTAACGATAAATGGCTAAATAGTCCACCAACAAATGCGCCAATTATTAAGCTAATAACGACATGAACACGGCAAAGAGATAAAATTAACATGCAAATTACCGCAACGACAACCGCATTTATTGAAGAAAACAAATCAAGCACTGTATTCATAAAATAAATTCTTATTTAAGAAGAAAACTTATTATTCTAGGCCATAGATGTTGAAAGTGCAATCGATAGTGTATACTCACTCTTTCATCTATATATAAATATATATAAAATTAAAAATGTGTTAATAAAAAATTCTAAAAATAGCCTTTAACTAAAATGTAGGGCTATTGTGGAGAGTTGTTAATGAGAAATAATATCGACGGACATTTTTTACTGATTGGTTTAATGGCTTACCCTATTCGCCATAGCTTATCCCCTCAAATGCAAAATACCATTTATTCTAAACTAAAGGTACCTTATGTTTATTTAGCATTTGAAGTTGACCAAAAAAAACTCCCTGACGCAATTAAAGGAATACGAGCATTAGGATTACGTGGCAGTGCCGTGTCTATGCCCAACAAACAACTAGTCTGCCAATACCTTGATAAGTTAACACCTGCTGTGGAAATGAGTGGTGCGTGTAATACTATTTCAAATGATAATGGTGTTTTAACAGGCTATAACACAGATGGAATGGGCTATATGCGCATGCTCAAAGAAGCCAACATTGATGTGATAGGCAAAAAAATAACCATTCTAGGTGCTGGAGGGGCTGCAACGGCCATTGTTGTACAAGCTGCTCTTGATGGCGTAAAAGAGATCACTGTCTTTAATCAAAAAGATGAGTGCTATACAAAAATAGAGGCCATTGCAAAAAAATTAAATCAAAATACTCAATGTCATGTACACATTATCGATCTGGCCGATAAAGATAAGCTACGCAAAGAAATTTCAGATAGTGTTGTACTTTGCAATGCAACAGGTGTCGGAATGAAACCGTTAGAAGGAAAAAGCTTAATTACAGATCCAACAATGTTACCCCCCGATCTTGTTGTTACAGATTGTATTTATAGTCCGCGTAAAACAAAACTACTTGAAATAGCTGAGCAACAAGGTTGTAAAATATTAAATGGTATTAGCATGATGTTATGGCAAGGTGCAGCTCAAATAAAAATTTGGACAGGCGAAGATGTCCCTATTGAATATGTGAAAGAGCAAATGGGGTTTAATGATTGATAAATAATTTTTACGCTAATGACTTCATTCTATTGTTTTATTTAATACAAAATTAAAACCAGATAAAATTATGGTCTATTAACGGAATTTTTTAGTTAACAGGATACAAAATGAAAACACTTACCATCAAAAAACTTGAAATCGGTTCAGGCGCACCCAAAATTATTGTGCCAATTATCGGTAAAACTGAAGCAGAATTAATTGATGAAGTACAATTTTTACAATCAATTGATTTTGACGTTTTAGAGTGGCGTGTTGATCACTTTATCCACGTTGATAATCTTAATACTGTAAAGTTAGTCGCTAAAAAAATAACAGATTTACTACCAAATAAACCTATTTTATTCACTTTTAGAACCGCAAACGAAGGTGGAGCTAAGCCATGGCCATTAACATCTTATATTCAATTAAATAAAGAAATGGCTTGTAGCGGGTTTATCGATCTGATTGATGTTGAGATGTTTATTGGTGATAACTATGTAAAAGATATTATTGATGTTGCACACAAACATCAGGTATTTGTTGTGGTATCAAATCATGATTTTGAAAAAACGCCATCTAAAAGAGATATTATCTATCGACTAAAAAAAATGCAAGAACTTGGCGCAGACATTCCCAAAATTGCTGTTATGCCACAAACAACAGATGATGTATTAACATTACTTGCTGCCACCACTGAAATGAACCAGAAATATGCAACCAAACCTATCATTACCATGTCTATGGCAGAGCTTGGCGTCGTGAGCCGTATTGCTAGTGCAACGTTTGGTTCAGCAATGACTTTTGGTGCAGCCAAAAACGCTTCGGCACCCGGTCAATTAGAGATTAAAGAGTTACGTTATATTTTAGATATATTGTATCGAAATAAAAATTAATTTAATAAAACTTATTTTTAGTAAAATAATTAATTGCTGATTTTCGTTAAAACATTTAATTAAGGAAATATCAAAAAGTATAAATTATAAAGTTGAAAAGTTTAATTAATAGAAGTTTTTATTAGTCAAAATTGGGGACGTTTAAGTGATACTGTTTGTTTACACTATTTTAAAATATCTTTATCAAATAATATATTAAAATTAATAAATTGAATAATACTATACACATATGATAGCAAACCGCCACATTAGTGGAACGATCTATATTGCAAATATTTGTGTCATATCTAGTCGGTAAACATTATGATTATTCGAATGAGGCAAAACTGGGGTTTGATAGTATCAAAGTAATATTAAGTGATTTAGTACCAACTTCTAGCTGAAGCCACATCAATTTTCGGTTAAACAACATACTATTTTTCTCCAAGTTACTTATAATTCAGTTTAACCTGAAGATAAACTATAGTTTAATCGAAAGAAAAAAATAAATGAAAAGAGCATTAGAAGCAACAATAAATAAATCAAATATCATTAAAATTTATAATATAAAATCGGAAATTATGAGCGAATACCAAAAGTATTGTTTGCCAATTAAAAAATAAGATGTATTCATCATAATCTGAGTGCAGACATTAATAATCCTAAAACATTTATTTTTAGCGAAAGCTCGACGATTTAACAATAACAAATATACTATTCATTTTTAAAGTTCGAAACGTTTTTAAATAAAACCTAATTAAATAAATTAAATAAATTAAATAAATTAAATAAAAAGCAATTTTAACCAATGACCTATCCTTTTTAAAAGGCTAACTATTATATTTTTTAATAATGCATAGATAAATCATATGGTTTGTTAATTACATACAAAAATATAAATAACGATACTAACTTCTTTTATAACAGGTTTTATATATACTAGTTTAATAAATTTATTAAAGAAATTATTCCGGTGCACTTAGATCATTCCTTATAATCCAAAGAGATTCGTTGAAGTTGATATTAATAAACCTTTATAATACGCTTATATATTACTATAACCATTAATAGCAAATATAGTTATTAGCTAAAAGATTATGCAATTTTACTAACTTTTAAGTGATAACAAGTATATACTTAATCAAGTCCTCTTTTTTTAATTAAAAAAAAGAATTATTTAGCTTTACAACCTAAACACTCAATTTTTGTTTGGTTGATTGGTTAACAACCTGGCATGATTTAATGTATATAATTTACGCAAAAGTATGAGGTTTATTTTTATGTTTTCTTGGTGGACTAAAGCTTATTTTTCACTTATCCAACTCCTAATTAAACTTTTTGTTAAAAGCAAACCTATTCCTACTGATCCCATTGCTGAATTAGATATTGATACAAACAGACCAATCCTCTATGTATTGCCATATCATTCGAAAATAGACTTAATGGTCGTTCGTTCCCTTTGTCTGCATCATAATTTACCAGATCCATTAAAACGTATTGATATTAATGGCAAAATGGTTTCTGCTTTTATTTATATTGATAAAGGGCCAGGTATTTTTGCATCAAACAAACAACAGTATAAATCTATAATAATTTTAAGAAATTATCTTTTAGCTCATCAACAAAATCAACAATTAGATATTCAAATGTTACCTGTATCGGTAATGTTTGGACGCAGTCCAGATAAAGAAGGCAAAAAAAAACCATCTCTTCAAGTGTTTGGTGCAACGTATAAATTATATAAAATAATCACTTCAGGACGAGACTGTTATACACGTTTTTCAAGAGCTGTTTCATTAAAAGCCATCGAATATGATAATAATCAAGATGTTTCTATTTTAGCGCACAAATTAGCACGTGTTGCACGTATTCATTTTGCTAAACAAAGAACAGCATCAGTAGGTCCAAAGCTACCCATTCGCCAAGAAATGCTGAATAAATTATTAAATAATCCTAGTCTTTCAGAAATAATCCAAGAAGAAGCAAAAAGTAAAAATATTAGCCTTAATCAAGCTAAACAAGATGCATTAGCAATGCTAAATGAAATTGCTGCTAATTTTTCTTATCGTATGCTTAGAATTACTGATTTTGCCTTAACTTGGGCTTGGCACCGGCTTTATCAAGGGCTTAAAGTGACAAATGCTGATCCAATTCGAGAGCTTGCGCAAAATGGTCATGAAATTGTTTATGCACCTTGTCACCGCAGCCATATGGACTATTTACTATTATCTTATGTTCTTTATCGCCAAGGGCTAGTACCTCCTCATATTGCTGCTGGCATTAATTTGAACTTTTGGCCAGCAGGTCCTATTTTTAGGCGATTAGGTGCATTTTTTATTCGCCGTTCATTTAGAGGAAATAAACTCTATACAGCCGTCTTTCGTGAATATCTAGCTGAGCTATTCATCCGAGGTTATTCAGTTGAATATTTTATTGAAGGTGGGCGTTCACGTACTGGTAGGCTTCTTGCCCCTAAAACAGGTATGCTGATGATGACCATTCAAACCCTATTACGAGGCGATGCCAGACCAATTACTATAGTACCTGTCTATATCGGTTATGAGCATATATTAGAAGTAGCAACCTATGCAAATGAGCTACGTGGCGCTAAAAAAGAAAAAGAGAGTTTGTGGCGCACAATTAAAGCTTTTTTTAAATTAAAAAGGTTAGGCTTTGGCTATGTTAATTTTGGACAACCAATACCCCTTAACCAATTTTTAAATCAACAGGTTTCTAATTGGCGAGATGCTATTGAACCAATGGGCATACAGCGCCCTAACTGGTTAACACCGACAACCAATTTGCTTGCCAAACAAATAATGGAATGTATTAATTCATCAGCAGCAATTAACGCCATGAATCTGTGTAGTTCAATATTATTAGCTGCCGATCAGCATGCATTAACCAAAGCGAAACTTTTAGAGCACATTGATTATCTTTTAAAATTAATGAAAAATGTTCCCTATTCGAATTTAATTACCATTCCAGATCAAACGGCAGAAGAGCTATTCAAACACGCTAAAGGAATGGGAAAATTTGTTATCACAACAGATGAAGTTGGTGAAATTGTAGGCTTAACGGCAGAACAAACAGTATTGATGACTTATTATCGCAATAATATTCAGCATTTATTAATTATTCCTGCTATAGTGGCTCGCATTTTACTAAAATATAACCGAATTTCACCAGGTGCAGTTATTGAACAGATAAAATTGCTATTCCCGTTAATCAAATCAAAGTTATTTCTTTACCATAATGATGAGCAACTAACTAAATATGTATCTCAAATCATCGCAACTTACGCTGAATTAAATCTAATTGATTATTCACCAGATAAACTAACTTTAAATTACCTTAAAATATCTGATTTGCAGTTACTTGCATCATCATCTAAAGATATGCTACAACGTTATACTATTGCTTTTTCATTATTACAAAAAGATCCAACTATCAGCCGATCTTCTTTAGAAAAAGAAGCTCGGTTAATTGCTGAAAGATTATCAGTATTACACGGTATTAATGCCCCTGAATTTTTTGATAAAGGCGTATTTTCAACTTTGGTTATTGCATTACGTGAACAAGGTTATTTAGATGACCAAAACGGGACTAACGTCTTAAAGATTGAACAAATGAATACTATACTCAAACCGCTTATAACAACACGAGTGATGCAAACAATTGAAGAAATTAATCCTAAATAAATTATTTATGCTTGCCTTGCTGATAGGCAAGCAATACTTAAGTTGTAATTTAATGAAGGAAAAAGTACCACGATAAACATGCAATTTATATTTTTTTAGCCTCATAAATTATTACCAATTTCTTCTTACCATCTTCTCAAAATAAATTTTATGGTTTTTATAGTAATTACTTAAAATAATACTGTTATTTTATCTATTTTTTGACTCACATCAAATTTAATGCATTCATTCCTGTTTTTTCCTTTATTTCCATTTCATTAAATATTATCATTACGAATAGTAAGGATGTTTATTACCTTCAATATAATAAACCAAATAATGTAATGTCAGCTTTTTAAGGAGTCCTTATGCTATTTAACCGTAGACAGTTCTTCAAGATCTGTGCTGGTGGTATGGCTGGAACAACGGTAGCTACATTGGGATTTGCTCCAAATGTAGCACTTGCACAAACTCGCCAATTTAAATTATTGAAATCAAAGGAAACCCGTAACAACTGTACCTATTGCTCTGTAGGATGTGGAATGTTACTTTATAGCCGTGGAGATGGCGCAAAAAATGCCGAATCATCCATATTCCATGTAGAAGGAGATCCTGATCACCCTGTTAGCCGCGGTTCACTTTGTCCGAAAGGTGCAGGCGTGCTCGACTATATCAAAAGTGAACAACGTATTAAATACCCTGAATATCGAGCTCCAGGATCAGATAAATGGCAGCGTATTAGTTGGGATGAGGCCATTGATCGTATTGCACGCCTAATGAAAGATGACCGTGATAAAAATTTTATTGAAAAAAATAAAAAAGGTACAACTGTCAACCGTTGGACAACCACTGGTTGGCTTGTCACCTCAGCCGCAAGCAATGAAACAGGTTGGTTAGCATTTAAAATAGCCCGATCATTAGGCATGTTAAGTCTTGAAACACAAGCAAGAGTTTGCCATGGACCATCAGTATCAAGCTTAGCAGCAACTTATGGTCGAGGCGCAATGACTAACAACTGGAATGATATAAAAAATGCTAATGTAATCATCGTAATGGGAGGAAATGCTGCCGAGGCTCATCCTGTAGGCTTTAAATGGGCTATTGAAGCTAAGATTACTAATGGAGCAGAAATAATTGCTATTGATCCACGTTTTCATCGAACCGCATCTGTTGCTGATCATTACGTACCAATCCGTGCAGGATCAGATATTGCATTTTTATTAGGTATTGTTAATTACCTTATTACCCATAATGAAGTGAATTACGATTATTTAATCACCCATAGTAATGCTGCTCTGATTATTCGAGATGACTTTAATTTTAATGTAAATAATGGGCTTTTTAGTGGCTATGATGCCTCAAATAAACAATATGATCAAACCAGCTGGGCATATCAAAAAGATGTAAATGGCTATGCCCTACGAGATAAAACGCTAAAGCATCCCCGCTGTGTTTGGAATCTACTTAAGCAACACGTTAGCCGTTACACTCCCGAAATAGTCAATCAGATAACAGGTAGTCCTATTGAAAGCTTTTTACATGTTTGTCGTTCCCTAGCCAGCACTAAAACTAATGATAGAGCCGCTACTTTTTTATATGCATTAGGTTGGACTCAACATACTTATGGCACACAGATTATTCGTGCTGCCGCCATGATTCAACTAATTCTTGGCAATATTGGTATAATGGGAGGAGGTATTAATGCGCTACGTGGACATTCAAATATTCAAGGATTAACCGATGTGGGTTTATTATCTAATCGATTACCTGCTTATCTCGAGTTACCGAAAGATTCTCAAGTTTCATTAGAGCAATATTTAGAAGAAAAAACACCAAAACCACTTGGTCCAACTGAGGTTAATTTTTGGGGTAATTACTCTAAATTCTTTGTTAGTTTTATGAAGTCTATGTATGGAAATAATTCGACTAAAGACAATAATTGGGGATTTGATTGGCTACCTAAATGGGATAAAACTTACGATATTTTAAGATTTAGTAAAATGATGCGCGATGGTGAGGCTAATGGATTTATTTGCCAAGGATTTAATCCTCTTGCTGCTCTACCTGATAAAAATAGTATTCGCGAAGGTTTATCAAATTTAAAATTCTTAGTTAATATTGATCCATTACCAACAGAAACAGCCGAGTTTTGGAAAAACCACGGCGAGTCAAATGATGTTGATCCAAGTAAGATTCAAACTGAAGTTTTCAGACTTCCCTCCAATTGTTTTGCCGAAGAAAACGGGACCATTGTTAACTCTTCTCGTTTATTACAGTGGCATTGGGCTGCAGCCAGACCTCCTTATGAATCATTATATGATCCTGAAATCATCGCTCGTATCTTTTTAAGAATTAAAGAACTCTATGCCGAAGAAGGTGGTGCATATCATGAGCCTATTAATAAATTAACATGGGATTACCAAGATCCTAGAGGACCTGCTGCGGAAGAGTTAGCTAAAGAATGCAATGGTCGTGCACTTGCTGATTTAATCGATGATAATGATAACCTTATTCTCAAAAAAGGGCAGTTACTTAGTGGCTTTTCACAATTAAAAGCCGATGGCACAACGTCATCAGGTATTTGGATTTTCTGTGGCTCATGGACAGAGCAAGGTAATCAAATGGCTAGACGAGATCCAAGTGATCCATCAGGTAAAGGAATTCATGCCGGTTGGGCATGGGCTTGGCCAATGAATCGAAGAATCCTTTATAATCGCGCTTCTGCTGATGAAAATGGTAAGCCATGGGATCCTAAACGAGTATTAGTAAAATGGAATGGTTCAAGCTGGGATGGTAATGATGTGGCTGATTTCACCACAACATTGTCACCAAGCTCTGGTGCTGGCGCATTTATTATGAATAATGATGGTTTGGGTGGATTATTTTGCTTAAATAGATTGGTTGATGGTCCTTTTCCTGAGCATTATGAACCATTTGAAACGCCTATTTCAAATAACCCTTTACATCCAAATCAGATAAATAACCCAGTTGTTCGAGCATTTAAAGAAGATTTAGAAAGATTAGGTAATGCTAATGAATTCCCTTATGTTGGTACAACTTATAGTATTACTGAGCACTTCCATTTTTGGACACAACATACAAGGTTAGCGTCAATTACACAACCAGAGCAATTCATTGAATTAAGTGAAAATCTTGCCAATAAAAAGGAAATAAAACTTGGTGATACAGTAAAGATAACATCTAATCGCGGCTATATTAAAGCGAAAGCAGTTGTGACAAAACGCTTACCAACTTTGACAGTAGATGGTAAAGAGATCGAAACTATTGGAATACCAATTGTCTGGGGCTTCACCGGGCAAACTAAAAAAGGTTTTCTAGTCAACGAATTGACACCACATTGGGGAGATGCAAATTCACAAACACCTGAATATAAGTCATTCCTAGTCAATATCGAAAAAGTTACCACAGTGGCATAAGATGGGAGAATAAATATGTCATTACAAACTCAAGATATCATCCGCCGCTCAGCAACTAATGATTTGACCCCTGCTCCACGAGCAAGAGATTATCAGCAAGAAGTAGCAAAATTAATTGATGTAACCACTTGTATTGGTTGTAAAGCATGCCAAGTTGCCTGTAGTGAGTGGAATGATCTCCGTGCAGAAATTGGTAATACTGTTGGGGTATACGATAATCCAGCTGATTTAGAGCCTAAAGCTTGGACAGTTATGCGTTACTCAGAAGTTGAAATTAACGGAAAATTCGAATGGCTTATCCGTAAAGATGGCTGTATGCACTGTTCTGATCCTGGTTGTTTAAAATCCTGCCCTTCTGAAGGTGCAATTATCCAATATGCTAATGGTATTGTAGATTTTCAATCAGAGCATTGTATAGGTTGTGGTTACTGCGTTGTAGGGTGTCCATTCAACATACCAAGAGTAAGCAAAGAAGACAATCGTTCTTATAAATGTACTTTATGTGTTGATCGGGTGGCAGTTGGACAAGAGCCAGCTTGCGTTAAAACCTGCCCTACTGGTGCTATTCATTTTGGAACAAAACAAGATATGATTCGCCATGCTGAGCATCGCATTGAAGATCTAAAAAAACGTGGTTTCGAACATGCTGGGCTTTATAATCCTCAAGCTGTCGGTGGTACTCACGTTATGTATGTTTTGCACCATTCTGATCAACCGGAGCTTTACCATGGCCTACCAAATGAACCGCAAATTAGCGAACTAGTTAAATTCTGGAAAGGAGCTTGGAAACCGCTATCAGCTGCAGCGTTTATTGCAACTTTTAGTGGACTTCTTTTCCATTACATGGGAGTTGGAGCTATTGAAGTCGATAAAGAAGATATAGAACATGAGAAAGAAGCAGATAAACAAGCAAGAAAGCGTTTAGGACTACCTACTTTTAGAAGTAAGAATAATCCATTATATCAAGAGGATCATCATGAATAAGAAAGGAATGATATTAAGAACACCACTTATAGTTCGTTTTTGTCATTGGTGTATGGTTTTCCTGTTTATATTAACTACATTATCTGGTTTATCGCTGTTTTTTCCATCAATTAAACTATTTGGATTAGTACTAGGTACACCACAATTAGTTAGGGTATTACACCCAATTATTGGTTGTTTTGTATTTGTTTTATTAATGTTTATGTTCTTAAAACTTGCTCATCACAATATCCCGAATAAAAATGATATTATGTGGTTAAAAAACTTTAAATTCGTCATTATGGGTAAAGAAGAAGGTATCCCTATTGGCAAATACAATGTCGGTCAGAAATTTTTATTCTGGTGTATTATGGGTTTAATTTCTGTGTTATTTGTTACAGGAATGATTATGTGGCGTAGATACATTTCGGATTACTTTTCAATTGAAATTGTTCGCATTGCAATATTTTTCCATTCATTTGCTGCTATTTGTCTAATTTTGCTTGCTATTGGTCATGCTTATATGGCGTTTTGGGTCAAAGGTTCAATAAAAGGAATGATTACGGGTTATGTTTCACGTGCGTGGGCGCATAAAAATCACTCATTATGGTATGAAGAAGAAATGAAAAAAATTTATCAACAAGAACTACAAGCGAATGAACAATCAAGTATTATTCAAAAAGCAAAAGCAGAACAAAAAAACACTTAATAATCATTATTAATTTTAATAGATATTATCCGCTGGTAGTAATCAGCGGAGTTATCTAAATTAATAATTTAATTTTAGATAAAATAGTCATGAATGGTAAGCGATAATGAGCATTAAAATCATCCAACAAGAGCAACTTGAACAACATAATATAAATTCTGTTATTAGACAAATTCCATTACTTTTTTATCCGTCCCCGAATACATTGTATATGCGTAGAGCAAAACGTTTGAAAGCGCTTGCTAAAGAAAGTCCACTGTCTAGCTATTTGATTTTTTGTTCCACAATTGTTGAACAACAAGCTGAAATAATTAAAAATAATCCCATTAATACCGATCTATCTCATCTATTAAACAATGACAAACCACCATTAACTTTAGAAAATTTGCCGCTTACTTATGTTTGGCAAGATTATTTAAAAACGCTATTGCATTTACTTTCTAATACAACAGAACAAGTTGCATTCGTTATTCAACAATTAAAAAAAAATGATACTGAGCAATTACAACATAAAGCATTTCATTTACTTAATAAAGAGTACAATCATGTAGATGGTAATGAAGCTGTATTTATATGGTCGGCATTATCAATTCATTACAGTCAACTTGCTAGTCAAATCAAAGGTAAAGCTGTAGCAGAAAATAGCCACCAGCACTGGTTATGCCCTGTTTGTAATTGTATGCCTGTAGCTAGCGTTATTCAGCTTGGCAGTAATAATGGGCTGCGATACTTACATTGTAGTTTATGTGAAAGTGAATGGTATGTACCACGTGTTAAATGCACATGCTGTGATAATCTAAAAGATATTGAATATTTTTCGCTAAATAACGAATTATCTGCGATCAAAACAGAATGTTGTGGTGTTTGCCAAAGCTATTTAAAAATATTTGATCAAGATAAAGACCCATATATTGAAGTAGTCGCAGATGATATTGGTTCTCTTATGTTAGATATAAAAACAGAAGAAGAAGGCTTTGCAAAAAGTGGGATCAATCCATTTGTATTTCCAAAGTAACTAATATTAGTTCATTCTAGCTGTCATATTAATCAATTTTAAAATAAAATTTTCTTTGATAGAAATATTTTTATCCATATAAAAACACGCTAGTTTCTATATACTGCAATACTTTGTTCATATTTATACTAAAACAGTGATCATGCTTAATAGTCAAATACAACTTAACATTTTTGCTTAATAAAGCTAAAATGAATCACTGTACTAGTTTATGAGTTTATCTAAATGAACCGTTATTTATCATTGATAGTTATACTGTTAGCAATGCCATCTTTTAGCTTTGCTGATATCGTTAAAAACGTCGCCATTACAGCAATTATTGAACATCCCTCCTTAAACCAAATTCGTGATGGAGTTAAAGATGAATTAGTAGAAAATGGCTTTATATTAAATAAAAATCTAAATGTACAATATAAAAGTGCACAAGGAAGTAGTGCAACAGCAGCTCAAATTGCAAGGCAATTTATCTCTGCTAAACCTGATGTTATCGTAGCAATTGCCACACCTAGTGCTCAAGCAACCGCGGCAGCTACTAGGAAAATCCCAATTGTGTTCGCTGGAATTACTGATCCTATCGCAGCTAAGTTAATTAAAGACTGGAAACCAACAGGTTCGAATATTACTGGTGTTTCCGATTATCAAGAAATTATTCCACAAATCGAATTTATGAAAAAAATCGTACCCAATGTTAAATCAGTTGGATACATTTACAGTCCAAGCGAAATAAACTCTACAGTGGTTTTAAAAAATCTAAAAACCTATTTAAGTAAACAAAATATTTTATTAGTTGCCGTCCCTGCACAACGAACTGCTGACATATCAACAGCAACAAATACATTAAAAGGTAAAGTAGATTTAATCTATACTACAACAGATAATAACGTGGTTTCAGCTTATGAATCATTAGTAAAATTTGCTAATGAAAATAAAATCCCACTTTTAGCATCATTTCCAGACGCCGTTGAACATGGAGCTGTCGCGGCTTATGGTATGAGTTATTATGATGTTGGTCGGCAATCAGGAAAATTAGTGGTTCGAATATTGAAAGGTGAAAAAACAGGAAGCATTACACCAGAAATAGGTCAAGCATTGCGCCTTGTCATCAATCTTGATGCCGCACAAAAGCAAGGTATAAATTTATCACCACAAATTATCAGCTCAGCTTATAAGGTTATTGGTCAATAATTATTGTATTTGTTCCCCAAAAAGTAAATGGCTTTTTATCTAAAGGCGCTTTGTGCGCTATTTAGATATAGCAAAACATATTATAAATTATAATAGAAAATTCAAATTCCTTTATGCTTTCTTTCCTTCATAATTTCATATAACAGTAAACTAATAGATTAAAATTTATAAAACTAATCTTCTTTATATAAGTATAATTAACAGGTTGTAATTAAAAATTTACAATCAACTTGTTTTTCACTCTAGAAAAATATTATAATTAGATTTATATTAAATGAATATTCAATTTTGCTGTAAAATAAATATTACATAGGTACCTAAATGCGCCATCCAATTCTGAAATTTATCATGCTGCTTTTCTCGATTATAGCCTTTTCATCATCAGCGGATTTTCAAACAAAGCAAAAATATGTTGCAATTACTGCAATTGTTGAACATCCTGCATTAGATAATGTTCGTAAAGGAGTTGAAGATGAACTTAAAGATAATGGCTATATAGCTGGAAAAAACTTGAAATTACAATTTTCAAGTGCACAAGGTAGCAGCGCTAATGCCGCTCAAATAGCTAAACAATTTGTCGCTAATAAACCAGATGTCATTATTGGTATAGCAACACCAAGCTCGCAAGCTTTAGTCGCAACAACAAAGATTATACCTATTATTTTCACTGCTGTCACAGATCCTGTCGCAGCAAAATTAACACCAAGTTGGGAAGCATCAAAAACCAACGTCACAGGTGTTTCTGATGCTTTATCATTAGATTCACAAATTGATATGATATTAAAAATAAAGCCTGATGCTAAAAATATTGGTTATGTTTATAGTCCAAGTGAAATTAATTCAACTATCATATTAAAACAACTACAGGTTTCGCTTGAAAAACGCGATATGAAAATTATAGCTGTTCCTGCTCAACGTACTTCTGACATTTCAACAGCAGCAAGAAGCTTAAAAGGTAAAGTCGATTTAATTTATACTACAACAGATAATAATGTTATTTCTGCTTATGAAGCATTAGCTAAAGTAGCTAATGAAAGTAAAATTCCTCTTATCGCTTCCGATCCTGATTCAGCAGAACGAGGCGCAATTGCAGCTTTAGGAATGAGCTATTATGATCTTGGTCGCCAAGCTGGTAAAATCGTTATACGTATACTTAATGGTGAAAAGCCAGGTAATATTCCGCCACAGATAGGAAATGTCGTTCAGTTAACTATTAACAAGAAAATAGCTGAGCGCCAAAATATTACTTTATCTGAAGATGTATTAAAATCAGCCACAAAAATTATTGAAAAATAATTTTATTCTTTATAACTAAACCGCCTATTAGGCGACAACTATTATTGGATATTTTCATGTCGTTTGAATTTTTATTAGGCTCAATCGGGATTGGACTCATTTATGCGCTAGTTAGTTTAGGTGTATTTATTTCCTTTCGTTTACTGGATTTCCCAGATTTAACTGCTGATGCTAGTTTCCCTCTTGGTGGAGCAATCTGTGGTTTATGTATATATATTGGTATTGATCCTTGGATTGCCACATTACTTGGTATGTGTGCGGGTTGTATTGCTGGTGCAATGACTGGATTACTATATGTTAAACTGAATATATTACAATTATTATCAAGTATTATTGTTATGATAGGGCTTTATTCTATCAATTTGAGAATATTAGGATTAGCTCCTTATATTATGGATGAAACACCCAAAATGGCCGGCTCGCCTAATTTATCATTACTTGATGCCAACACGATTTTCTCACCGTTTATAACAGAAGATTATAGCAATCAGTACATCGTACAACCTCTTATGATTTTCGGATTTGTTATTGTATTTTGGATGTTGCTAAATTTATTTCTTAATACACAAATAGGATTAGCTTTAAGAGCAACTGGGACCAATCAAAGAATGGCAAAATCTCAAGGCATTCCAACTGGTAGGATTACCATTCTTGGAATGGCGATATCAAATGGTTTAATAGCTCTTGGAGGTTCTTTATTTGTGCAAACTCAAGGTAGTGCTGATATAACTATTGGTGTTGGAACAATTGTTATTGGTCTTGCCTCCATAATCATTGGTGAAAGTATATTTCCAACTAAACGTATATGGGCTATTATGCTTGCCGTTATTTTGGGTTCAATCCTTTATCGCTTATTTATTGCTTTTGCACTAAGTAATGAATTTCTTCAAGAAATAGGGGTTGGAACAGAAGATCTAAACCTTATTACAGCAATATTGGTTGTACTTGCACTTGTACTACCTAAGCAACTTAAAAAATACTCGAAAAAAAGAGGAAATAAATATGCTTAAAGTTGAGCAATTGCAATTAACCTTTAATCAAGGCACACCAATAGAAAATTACGTATTACGTGGTCTTAACTTGAATATTAATGAAGGAGAATTTGTTACTATTATTGGTAGCAATGGAGCCGGAAAAAGCTCTTTACTTAATGTGATTAGTGGAGATCTATTTGGCAATTCAGGAGATATAATCATTGATGGAAAAAATGTAACTTGCCATCCAGCATGGAAAAGATCTGGTATGGTTGCTAGGGTATTTCAAGATCCAATGGTTGGTACTTGTAAAAACTTAACCATTGAAGAAAATCTAGCAATTGCTTATAACCGCGGGCATCGTTTTACATTATTGCCAGCCCTCAACCGTAAACTTAGAAAAACTTTCGAACAAAAGCTTGCGACTTTAAATTTAGGGCTTGAAAATCGGTTATCGGATATGATCGGATTACTTTCTGGGGGACAAAGACAAGCTATAAGTTTATTAATGTCAACCTTACAGCCTTCAAAAATACTTTTACTGGATGAACACACAGCCGCTCTTGATCCTAAAACAGCACAGTTTATTCTAGATCTAACTAATGATATCGTTTCCCAAAATCATTTAACGACTATGATGGTTACTCATTCGATGAAACAAGCTTTAGAATACGGTAATAGAACAATTATGCTTCATCAAGGCCAAGTTGTACTTGATGTATCTGGAGAACAACGAAATAAATTAACAGTTACTGATTTATTAGATATGTTTGAAAAAACTCGTGGCGAGAAAGTCTCTGATGATGCATTACTTTTAGGTTAATAATAAAGCTAATAAGCAATATTTCTATAAAAAATATTGCTTATTCAGTTGCTAAAAAAGTGGAAAAATGGATGAATTTTTGAAAATTTGCCTAGATTTTTCTCCATAAAAATAACTAAATACAGCAGTATAAATATTCCCTACAATAGAACAGCAAAAAATAAAAAATCATTTCCCTTATACAAATATTGGTATTTATGATCAATAAAGTTCATCTAATTTTATTATTTTCCATTGACCTAAAGGTAAGTGATGAGTAAATAAATTATATCCTCCAATTTGAACTCTAATTAAACGCAAGCATGGAAAGCCAACAGCAGCACACATTCTTCGTACTTGACGATTTTTCCCTTCAGTTATAGTGATGCTTAACCATGAGGTAAAAATAGTTTTACGTTCCCTAATAGGTGGTATTCTTTGCCATAAATTTATAGGCTCTTCTAAAATAGTCGCTGCCGCCGATGCTGTATAAAATTCTTTTAGTTGGACTCCTTGCTTTAATTTATCTATAGCCTGTTGACTAATTAATCCATCTACTTGAACCCAATAAGTTTTTGGTAACTTAAATTTTGGTGAGCTGATTTTAGCTTGTAACTTACCATCATTAGTTAATAAAAGTAGCCCTTCGCTATCGGTGTCCAACCTACCTGCCGGGTAAACTTGTGGTAAAGGAATAAAGTCTTTTAGTGTCTGATATTTTTCATGAGGCGAAAATTGAGTGACAACATTAAACGGTTTATTAAAAGCTATTAATGTTTTCATTATATTCCTATACTGATTTTATCATATTACACATTAAATAAATTCTATTTAACATACATTTATATAATTTATTTAATAGACGTAAAAAAGCCCAGCATCTCTGCTGGGCTCTCTATAATTTAAAAAGTCTGGCGGCACCCTACTCTCACATGGGTAATACCCACACTACCATCGGCACTACGGCGTTTCACTTCTGAGTTCGGCATGG